>JALUYN010000181.1 GCA_027012915.1 Cellvibrionaceae bacterium | reverse complement strand
CCATTCACCACGAATGGATAATGCCCCAAGCTCATCTGCAGTTGCCTGCAGGGTAATAAGCTGAACCGCGAAAGTCGCGATCAGAATCCAATACTTCATAAACTGCGTTCTACCCATACATTTTTCAAAAAGGTTAACATAGGCACACCAACAAACCAGAGTTTATTGCCTTGTCACAACACGTATATCGACCTCCACTGGGACTCCGTAATCCCCACCTTCAAAATATAATTTCCAGCACCGGCCCCAGAAAATGGTGGATTCGCTATCAGACCCGGGAGCTCAGTAAGGCGGCAGAACCTGTGATACTGGAAACGGATCTTGGGGTTCGCCTCCAGGGCTACCTAAACAAGCACCCGAAGCCAGCAAAATCTTTGGTTGTTCTGTTTCACGGCTGGGAAGGCAGCAGTGACTCTGTGTATGTACTATCTGCTGCGAAGCGCTTATATGAAGATGGGCATGACATTTTCCGTCTAAATTTTCGCGATCATGGCAACACCACCCATCTCAATCGCGAAATCTTCAATTCCACGCGACTGAGCGATATCACCGGTGCCATGGTGACCTTGCAACAGCAGCTATCCTATTCGAAGTATTTTCTGGCGGGATTTTCTTTAGGGGGAAACTTCACACTGCGTACAACGATTGCTCAAGCAGAACACGACTACCGTATCGATAAAGCCATGGCGATCTGCCCGGTTATCTGCCCCAACGACACCATGCAAGCACTCAGCAACGGCCCCTTCTTTTATGAGCAACACTTCGTCAAGCAGTGGAAACAATCCTTGCAGGACAAAACTGTACACTTCCCTGAGTACAAATACAGTGAGCATTTGAAGCAACTGAAAACGCTAAATCACATCAATGACTTTTTTATTCCGGGATACACTCCGTTTAATGACAGCGAAAGCTACTTCGACGCCTATCATTTGAAAGAAGCACGGCTGACCCAACTGCCAGTTCCAACCACGATTATTACCAGCGAGGACGATCCCATCGTCAGACATCACATGCTGCCACGTTCTGTAGCCAACCCTCATCTGTCCGTTGAAGTGACCCGCTACGGTTCCCACTGCGCGTACTTAAAAAACTACAGGTTACAAAGCTGGGCCGACGATCGCCTGTGCCATTGGTTCAGTCCAAGCTGAGCATCAACTCTAAAGTTATTTCAACGAAGCATCGAAGTGATGATGTAAGAACAGCGGTGTTGAGAGAGAAAGCCCCCTCAACACCGCATACGTCTTCAGTAACACTACACTCAATCGACGCTCAAATTACCGTCGTCGATCAACTTCTGCAGAATCTCAGTTTCGCTGCCGCCCAACCCCTGGATATCGTTGTACGACACATTCATCAGATCAATGCTCAACCCTGGCGCCTCAGATCCTGTCCCATCGCGATCAATGGTCAGTATCGCGTGACCGTCTCCTGCATCGGAGCTGAAGCTCAAATAGGCGGTCAGATCTTCCGCTTGATTCACGCCTTCGGGTAGCAGATCGCCAATATTCAGCACGTCACCATTGAGTCCCAACTCGAAGTCGGTAATGGAATCCTGTTCGAGGCTTGCCGCATCATAGTCTTCGCGAATCCAAAGGAATTCGTCGCGACCACTACCGCCAGTCATCTGGTCATCGCCAGCGCCGCCAATCAAGCGATCATTATCCGCACCACCGTCGAGTATGTCATCGCCACCGAGGCCAAACAGAACGTCCTCGCCCAACAGGCCTGACAGATTGTCAGATCCGGCAGTTCCGAGGAGACGATCTGCGCCGGAGGTAGCAGTTTCCTGACCATCCAACGTACCGTCATTGTCACTGTCTGTGTCGATGTAATCAGCGTTGGCATCACCGTCAGAGTTAACGGGATTCAATCCTGCGCTTTCATAGGCATCGTCCAGACCATCGTGATCACTATCCTGGCCGGTGGGAGCGATATAACCGGCATTGGTCTGCGCCTCCAAGTTGTCTGACAAGCCATCGTTATCGCTGTCACTATCAAGACTGTCGATAATGCCATCGCCATCGCTGTCCGCTTTCACTTCAATAGTACCGATACCAGTTATATCGAAGTAGAAATCAACTCCGTTCATGCCGTTGACATTGTCCACGTCATTGCCAGTGACTGCAGCCAATGAAATTGTAGCGCGCCCCAGTGCATCGACACTCACAACCGCCTGAATGCTCAGCGCGCCGTTATTGCGAGCAGTCACCTGCTCATAGGAGGTACTTTCATTGCCACCATTAAAGGAAACCTGCAACTCGCCGCTCTGAGTTCCGCCAGAGCTGATTCTGAAGTACTCCGAATTCTGCTCTTGGTTGATATCACCGCGGGCCCAGATATTGGTAATAGTAACAATATCGCCGTTTTGCAGACCAAGACCTGACACATCCACTTCAAAACTGTCACTAGCGCCATTAGGACCAACGTGCAGCGCTGAATCCGCAGCACCTGCAATGGTAAAGGATTGCGACACAGTGGAAGTATTATCTTCGATGGTATCGAGGATGCCATCGTTATCGTCATCCACATCGATGGTATCGATGACACCATCGCTATCAGTATCCTCACCACGAGCAATATTCAGAGTCACGGTTCCCGATGTGGAATCTCCATCCACATCGGAAATAGAGTAGTCAAAGCTTTCCTGAACCACAGTGTTCAATGGCAGAGACTGATCCGGAATGTACTGGTAAGCACCGGTGGTGAAATCCAAAGTAATAGTGCCGCCGTGTTCGGTCTGCGCCGTAAGAACACTGCCAGATGTCACAGTAGCGCCCTGTGTAATGGTATTATCAGCACCACTGTAGGTATAGGTCAGACCATTAATCTCGATGTCCATACTGCCAGCGTTATCGAGTCCGAAGCCATTTCCAGCCAGAGAACCAAACAGCTGACCGGCAAGTGAGCTCTGCACTGTAGACAACAGCTCGGACGACAACTCTCCAGACGATGCAATCACACCAGCACGCTCTTCTCCCGTAGAGCCGTTATAGGCCAGTGGGTCAAGCAAACCTCGATCCCCTGAATTTAGGCCGCCACCAAAACCAATTGCATAGGAGTCGATGTTGTTG
>JALUYN010000180.1 GCA_027012915.1 Cellvibrionaceae bacterium | reverse complement strand
ATGGCTGCCGGCGATGCCGGCATATACAGAATGAATCTGGCAGCCTGCCATCAACTCCGCTTCTTCTACCGCACGCTGAATCGATTGCACGGTGGATTCGATGTTAACCACGACACCCTTTTTCAACCCTGAGGATCGGTGCGAGCCAATTCCCACAATCTCCAATTCTCCCTCAGGAGAAACTTCGCCGACGATCGCCACGACCTTTGAGGTTCCAATATCCAACCCCACAATCATTCGGTTTTCCTGTAGTTGCGCCATCATCCGACCTCTTTGCTTGGCTGCGCTATTGATTTTACGTGCCGTATCTTCGTCATCCGAACCAGCTTCATATCCGTCACCGTTTTGCGTCGCCGCTTTTACCTTCTTTCCAGCTCACTGCGATACCAGATTCGTAGCGCAGATCTACCGTTTCAACTTCGTGCCAACGCTGTTTTAACTCTCGCTCGTATACGAGCAACAACGTCCCAATCTTGTCCATCACTCTGTCGCGACCGATATTGACCGCGACATTTTTCAACTTCAGGCTCCAGCCCTGTGTCTCACTCAAGCTCAGCTCAGTGACCGCCAATCCGCTCGGTGCCAAGACCTGCATCATGTTTTGATACTGGGTCATTACCGTCTGCGCCACATCATCACTACCAAGCAACAGTGGCAGCGATTGCAACTGCTGCTCACCTGTTCTGTCGGAGGGCAGATGAATAATCTCCCCCCGATGATTCAGAACATCCGTTCTACCCCAGCGAGCGATTGGCTTGTGCTCAATCACCGCAACTTCCAGCGTACTGGGCCAGCGACGCTTAATCGCCGCACGATCCACCCAGGGATCGTGTTCCAATTCCTCTCGGATACTTTCGAGATCCAGCTCCAAAAAACCTGTCCCAATCGCTCCCGAAATTCGATCAGCTACCTGCTGTTTTGTGATGTAACTGAACTCTCCCGTTACCATCACATCGCTGACGGGCTTCCCCATCCATTGCATCCAGTACTCGCGTGCAAAATAGGCGGTTACTGCGAACACACCGATTAAGACGACTTTCTTCAACACCAGGAGTATTTTCCGCCCCAGCTTTCTGTTCTGTTTTGGTGTATTCGAGCCCTTTCTGGTAGCGCCTCTGGTTGTAGCCGACCTCCTGCGATCCTTATTCCTTGCCATTAACCCGAACTGTCTTTACTTCAGGGTCTGCTGCAAAATTTTGCAAACCAAACCCTGGAAATCCAATCCACTCTGCTTAGCCGCCATAGGCACCAAACTGTGATCAGTCATCCCGGGTACCGTGTTGACCTCCAGCGCGTAGAAGTTACCCTCGGCGTCCGCCATAAAATCGGCGCGCCCCCAGCCACTACAACCCAGCACCTGGAAAGCGCGCAGAGCCAAATCCTGCAATTCCTTTTCTTTTTCCGGTGACAGACCACAGGGGCAGATATAGCGTGTGTCGTTGGCAATATACTTGGCGTCATAGTCGTAAAACGCATGATCGGTTTCCAACTTGATCGCAGGTAAAGCAGCACCGTCGAGAAGCGCAACCGTGTACTCAGCCCCCTCAACGATTTGTTCTGCGAAAATTCGCGCATCGTATTGTTTGGCCTCCCGATAGGCTGGCAGTAATTCTGCCTTCGACATCACTTTAGTCATGCCGATACTCGAGCCCTCGTGCGCTGGCTTAACCATTAATTTCTCGCCCAACTCTGCCACCACAGACATCAAAACCTGCTCATCTGACAGCTCGCGATACGGCGGCGTTGGGATGCCATTGGCTTCAAAAATCTGCTTACTGAACCATTTATCCAGTGCCAGTGCCGATGCCTGTACCCCACTGCCGGTATAAGGAATATTGAGAAACTCCAGCAGAGCCTGCATCTTGCCGTCTTCACCGCCCACTCCGTGCAACGCAATAAAAGCGCGATCAATATTCTGCGATGTCAGTTGCGCAACAATGTCAGTCCCGACATCCACCAACACAGCATCAACACCGGCGCTGACTAATGCTTCGTGAATCGCAGCACCGCTTTTTAGCGACACATCGCGCTCAGCGGAATCTCCGCCATACAACACTGCGACCCGACCAAATTGTTGTGCATCAAAATTATTCATGGTCTTTACTTCAACTCACGCTTGGCCAATTGTTGCGCCAGGGCACCAACACTGCCTGCCCCCTGGGTTAGTACGATATCTCCAGGTCGAACCATGCCAGCGATAACATCGGGCACTGAATCTACACTTTCAACAAACACCGGATCCACTTGCCCGCGGGTGCGAATACTGCGACACAGATTGCGGCCATCGGCACCCGGCACGGGGGTTTCACCTGCGCTGTAAACCTCAAGCAATACAAGTGCATCAACCTGAGTCAGAATGTCTACGAAATCTTCATAGAGATCCCGGGTTCGAGAATACCGGTGCGGTTGAAACACCATCAGCAGACGGCGCTCGGGCCAGCCTTCCCGAATCGCCGCTACCGTTGCCTGCAATTCTCGCGGGTGGTGCCCATAGTCATCCACCAGCATCACTTCACCGTCTTCGATAGTGTAATTGCCGTAAACTTGAAAGCGGCGACCCACGCCTTGAAAACCTTCAAGGCCGGTTTTAATCGCTTCGTCGGACACACCCTCATCGGTGGCAACAGCAATTGCAGCAAGAGCGTTGAGGACGTTGTGCTGACCCGGCATTCCCAGGGTAATCTGCAAAGGT
>JALUYN010000179.1 GCA_027012915.1 Cellvibrionaceae bacterium | reverse complement strand
GACATTGGTGCCGCCTTTTTGAATGTGCCCGAATCTCTGCAGCGTATCGCCAGTGCACTAAACGGTGCGGGTTATCCGGTAACCGTTGAGGATGAGCAATGGTATATCGACGGCGCGGGAAAGCTACTGCGCCCTATGTATCGCTCGGAAGACGCGACGCCACTGGTTCAGGAAGGCCTGGCCGACTATCTGCCATTGGCAACCTATCAGACCTGGTTTGAGCAGCTGCCGGAGACGGTGAAACAACCCATTATCGAGCGCTGGGGTGAGGCAAAAGACAGCGCCATGTTGGTGGACTATCAGGGCGAAAAAGCGTTTGTAATTCCTCGCATGCAAAGTGGCAACCTCATTATGTTGCCGCAGCCGGGGCGTGGCGATAGCGCCGAAGAGCAAGCGTCTCTGTACCACAGCATGAAGGCGGCCATTAATCACTTTTATCTCGCTGCTTATTTGTACGTCAGAGAGCAATGGGGTGCCGATGCCATTATTCACCTGGGAACCCACGGTTCTCAGGAGTGGTTACCCGGTAAGGAACGGGGGCTTTGGGCTTACGATCCCAGTAATCTTGCGGTGGGCAATATTCCGGTAATTTATCCCTACATTATTGATAACGTCGGTGAGGCAATGCAGGCGAAACGCCGCGATCGTGCCACCATGATCAGTC
Source organism: Cellvibrionaceae bacterium (assembly GCA_027012915.1). The sequence continues at coordinate 16,142 of JALUYN010000179.1, read as the reverse complement.
ATCTGACTCCGGGGTTCGCTGCGGCCGGTACCTATCGCGAACTGGCCGAGTTGCAGGAATTGCTGGCAGACTACATTCAGTTGGACGAAGGCGCGGTTAAGGAAACAAGCCGCGACAATGCCATCGCCTTACTGCAACAGCACAAGATGCTGAAAGACTTTGGTGTGGATGAAGTTCAGGCGCGAGAGAATTTCGCCACACTGATTCCTGAAATACAGGATTATCTGCAATCTCTGGCGGCAATGAGCCAACCCTTGGGGTTGCACACCTTTGGCGACGTACCACCGCAGGATCATCTCTACACCACCATCGCACAGATGCTGGGCGACGATTTCAAAACCGCCGCAAAAGCGCTTGAGGATGATAAGGGCTGGAGCATTCCATCTGAACAACAGATGGACGAAAACGATGCGGTCAAACTGCAAGCGTTGCCCGGTTATCAATTGTTATCCAGAGTTCTCGCAGACAAAAAGACTGTAGATCAAAAGCTTGCCGACGGTGATAGTGTCAAAGAAGACCTAAACAAAGATGGTGATCTTGGTGAGGCACTGAACAAAGCGCAAAGCTATTGGGATAACTTCCACGGAACTGAGGAATTGCCCAACCTGCTTCGCGCGTTGGACGGTGAATTTATCAGACCCTGTAACGGCAACGATCCCATTCGCAATCCCGATGCCGCTCCTACCGGTTGTAATCTGATTGGCTTTGATCCGGCGCGCGTACCGACCAAAGCTGCGTGGGAAGTGGCGACAAAACTGGCGGAAGACAATATCGCTGCGCACTACCAAAAACACGGTCAATACCCGGATAAGTTGGCCTTTTCTCTGTGGTCACTGGAGACCATGCGTCATCAGGGCGTGCTCGAAGCTCAAATTCTCAGAACCATGGGTGTGCGACCCAAGTGGGCGCCCAGCGGCCAGATGATTGGCACTGAGATCATTCCGTATTCTGAGCTCAAACGTCCGAGGGTGGATGTGGCGGTTACTGCGACCGGACTTTATCGCGACGCCTTCCCCAATGTGATCCTGTGGATGGCTCGTGCTATCGACGAGGTGGCCAAGCTGAAAGAGGACGGCAACTCCCTCTACTACAATGCCCAGAAAATCAAAACGGATCTGCTGGAAGACGGTGTCAGTGAAGCCGACGCCGACTACTTTTCCACGGTGCGGATTTTCTCCAACGAGACCGGTAACTATGGTACGGGTCTGGCCTCGGCAACACTGGACTCCGGCAGTTGGGAAAACGATAAGGCCATGTCCAATGTCTATACCCAGCGCATGGGCTTCTGGTTTGGTAAAGACGCCAAGCGTTGGAGTGAAAAGGTCGAGGGTATGGATCTCTACAGCAAGGTGCTATCGGGTACTGACGGCGTGATTTTCTCGCGTTCATCGAATCTTTACGCGCTGCTCACTAACGATGATCCGTTCCAGTACTTCGGAGGTATCGCCCAGGCCGTGCGCCAGATCGACGGCAAAACACCGGAGATGTTTGTCTCCAACTTACGAAAGGCCGGTTCCGAGAAATCCGAAACCATGGAGCGCTTCCTGGCCAAAGAGCTACGTTCCCGCTATTTCCATCCGCGCTGGATCGAACAGATGCAGAACGAGGGCTACGCCGGTGCCACGGCAATGCTCGATCGCATGAACAACTTCTGGGGCTGGGAGGTGATGGCGCCGGAATACGTGCACGATGAACAGTGGCAACAGTTCTTCGAGATCTACGTGGAAGACAGCTACGACATGAAGCTCAATGAGTGGTTTGAAGAAGTACACCCCACTGCCCAGGCGCAAATGTTGGAGCGTATGTTGGAGGCGGCCCGCAAAGAGTACTGGAAGGCCGACGACGACACGGTTCGCGCTATGACCGAGCGCTATATCGAATTGGCGAATCGCTACGATGTATTTACGGACAACGAGGCGTTCAAACAATACGTGGACGCCAGGGCTCAGGGCTTTGGTTTGGATATGACGCTGGCAACCCCGGTTGATGCCCAGGCTGCGGCGGCAAACCCGGTACAACAGGTTGAGGGTCAGCAATTGGAGAAGGTCGAAAAGTCACAAACTGAAGATGTAATTAATTCTCAATTGTATTTCGCGCTGTTTGCCAGTATGGTTCTGATGCTGTTTGGTGCGTGGCAACAAACGGGCTTTCCCGGCCTGCCGCGCAGACAACCATTGCCCAGCACCTAATTCCGTAGGTTGGGTTGAGCGCAGCGAAGCCCAACAATTCGCCCTGAATAAGTCTGAAAATGTTGAGCTTTGCCTTTAGGTACCTACTTGGCGCTGCGCTCAACCCAACCTACGCCAGATTCTGAATATATGAGTGGCCTGAAATGAAAAAATTGATACTAGCAGGATTATTAAGCATGACTTCTTTTGTAGCGACAGCTGCCGAAGAAATAAATATTTACTCTTATCGTCAGGCTTTTTTGATTGAGCCGGTGGTAGACGCCTTTACTCAGGAGACAGGTGTAAAAGTAAATGTGGTCTTTGCCAAAAAAGGTCTGGCAGAGCGTTTGAAGCGCGAAGGCGAATTTGGCCCCGCTGATTTGGTGTTGACCACGGACATCAGCCGTCTTATCGAGTTGGTGGACAAAGATCTGTCGCAGCCGGTCAACAGCGATGTAATTGAAACCAATATTCCTGCTCAGTACCGAGATCCTGAAGATCATTGGTTTGCCCTGACTCTGCGTGTGCGTAATCTCTACACCGACAAGGCTCTGGGTGATTTGTCTGACATCAGCTATGAAGCTCTGGCTGATGACGCCTATAAAGGCAAGATCTGTACTCGCAGCGGCAAGCACCCCTACAACGTTGCACTGGTCGCTTCCATGATTGCCCATCACGGTGAGGCCAAAACCAAAGAATGGCTGCAAGGAGTCAAGGACAATCTGGCGCGTCGCCCACAGGGTAACGATCGCGCTCAGGTAAAAGCCGTAAAAGAGGGGCTGTGTAGCATTGCTTTGGGCAATAGCTACTACTACGGAAAAATGCTCAAGGACGAAAAGCAGAAGGTCTGGGCTGAAGCGGTAAACATCAATTTCCCGAATCAGAAAGATCGCGGTGCCCACGTCAATGTCAGCGGCATGGTATTGACCAAGTACGCGCCCAACAAAGACAACGCCATCGCATTGATGGAATACCTGTCCAGCGACGAAGCTCAGGAAATCTACGCGGCGGTAAACATGGAGTATCCGGTAAAGCCTGGCGTTAAGAATTCCGACTTGGTGGACTCCTGGGGCAAGTTTGAAGCAGACCCACTGGCGCTGGAGACCATCGCCAAAAATCGTGGCGTGGCCCTGAAGTTGCTGGACGAAGTGAAATTCGATTTGTAATCACGCGACGATCGGTTTCAACACAAATACGAGGGTCCTTACGCGGGACCCTTTTTTGTTCTCTGGAGGGCGCAGCCGCGCATTTCATTATGCTAGCCACTACTTCCAATGCCCGTAACTCTTCCGCCGCCGTGTTTAATCCGGCGGTCATGGCGGGCGCCAAGATCTTGATTGTTGAAGATGACGTGGTACTGGGCGATCAACTGAAAGACCTGTTGCAGCGTGAGGGCTATGAAGTTGATCTGTGTCGCGATGGATTGTCCGGGTTGAAACTGGCTGCCCGAGATCGGCATCAGATACTGTTGCTGGATATTATGTTGCCCCATGTGGATGGCTTTGAATTGCTAACCGAGGTGCGGCAGTACAGTCATATGCCTGTGATCATTCTGTCGGCAAAAGGTGCCGAGGAAGAGCGCATCAAAGGTTTTCAAAAAGGCGCTGACGATTACGTTTCCAAGCCCTGTAATCCCCAGGAGCTGCTGTTGCGAATAGAGGCGTTACTGCGCCGCTGTCAGCCTGTGACAGATGCAAAGTCCCCGCAAATTCAAAGCGTCGGTGATTTGGTTCTGGATCGAGCCGCGCAGCAGATCAGCGTTGCAGATACGTCCATGGAACTGACGCCCATAGAGTTCAAACTGTTACGCACACTGATCTCTTCTTCCGGTGAAGTGCTCTCCAAGGCCTTTCTGTATCAAACCATTCTCAACAGGGCCTACAGCTCCTACGATCGCAGTCTCGATATGCACCTCAGTCGAATCCGCAGAAAACTCTATGCAGCAGGCTGGGATGGCTCCCGTCTTAAAACTGTCCATGGCAAGGGCTACGTTTTGTCATGAGTCATCGCCTGCTCTGGAAGCTCTGTTTGATTGTTGCCATTGGTACGGTGGTTCTCTTTTATGTGGTTAATCTGCTTACGGTCTACACCAAAGAGCAGATGAGTTATATTTCGGAAGAGAACAAGCAAACACTCAAAGGCTACGCGGCAAAAGCCGAAGAGTATTATCTGGCAGGCGACAATGATGGTTTGCATCAATGGCTATTGGAAGTGCAGCGCCGCGAGAAAACCTGGGTCGCTGTTATGCGTTCCAAGGTGATGCCGGTAGCCGGTGGCGAACTCCATGAGAACCTGTTGAAGTACTACGCCATTGGCCGGAATGTGCAATGGATGCTGCACCCCTGGCTGCACAATCCCATTATGGAAATAGAATTCGCCAATCGCGAAACGCACTTTCTAATCCGTTTGCCGGATCATATGCAGCCCGGTTTGTTTCGTTACCTGGGCTTTTCCAGCGTGGCATTGCAGATCATTCTACCACTGATTGTGTTGACGGCCATTTCCATTTTGCTCTATCGACATATCATGCATCCGTTGAAGCGACTGGAAAGGGCAACCCGGGAGTTTGCCCGGGGACGCCTCGATGTTCGAGCTCGAGAGTTTATGGGTAACCGCTCCGATGAGTTGGCGGAGTTGGCGATAACCTTCGATGGTATGGCTGAACGAATTGGCGATCTGATTACCGGGCAGCGCCAGTTGATTGCCGACCTTTCACATGAATTGAGAACACCTCTTGCGCGCCTGGACGTCGCGATAGATGCGTTCAAACACTCTCCAGAGAGTCAGCAGTGCGTAGATCGCGTGTCGCGAGAGTCCAGGCAGCTGCGAAAGTTGGTGGAAGATACCCTGACGCTGGCCTGGCTCGAGAACGAGCGGCCTGAACTGGACAAAGAAACTCTGGATCTTGTGGATCTGCTGGATGTTGTTGTCGAAGATGCCAGATTTGAATTCCCCGATCGTATTCTCGAAACCCGCTTCCCCGACCATGCGCCGTTGGCACAAAGTAATCATCGTATACTGGGGCAGGCCGTGGAAAATGTCATACGAAACGCTATGCGTTTTACCCCGGAGGGAAAAACCGTCGAGGTTACATTGCTGACCTATGACGAAGAATATCGAATACACATTTGCGATCAGGGGCCGGGGGTTGAACCCGCCTATCTGGAAAAAATATTTATGCCTTTCTTTCGTTTGGATGCTGTGCGTTCCAGTTCCAGCAGCAGTTTTGGTCTGGGGTTGGCTCTGGCGAAACGACAGATTTCCGCAGCCGGCGGAGAAATTATGGCGGACAATATGGAAACCGGTGGCCTGCGCATGAGCATAAGTTTGCCGCGTCGGTGTTAACAGGCTCTAGAAAATATCAGCCAAAAATTTAAACCCAAAAGCTGGTTATCAATGTGAACGTGATGACCAGCGTTGTTGTGGGCGTCCAGCGTGGTTGGTAACTTAACAGCAGAGACACAAAACACCCTGCCAGTGACAACCAGACGCATTCCCATACCAAGCCGCGCGACCAGCCGTAAGCATCAATACTGAGTGCTGTCGCCAATAGTAAGCACACAAAACCGGCGATTTTTAGAAGCTGTATTTTTTTCTGGCTCAATCGACTAAGCGCAGGCCAAGCCTCTTTTCGGTGACGTTTGAGCGTCAGGCTCAAAAATATAAAGCCCAGTAGAGACAACAGAAACTCTGAGGTAATCATAAACGTGCCTCACCCAGTTCAGCGTCGCATGGCTCGGATTGACGTGCCGTTTTGGCGCGTAGCTTGTAGCGGGCGACGCCAAATACCAGCGCCAGTGCTAACATAAATAAATCAAAACTGGCCAATACCCAATCGCCATAGAACAGCGTCTCGCCAAGGTGAACACTTGAGGTTATGGCATTGATCACGGGAATAGCGGCGAAGATCACTGAGGCGAGCAGTAGCTGCTCTTGCCAAACGGTAATGTGATCGACCCTGCGACTTCTGACAAAGGCATGCATCAACATTATCAGCCAGGCAATAAACAAACAGTGGACTTCCCAGTCGCCGCGTCCGGCGAGTTCAAGTGGCAGCAATCGATTGGCGATAAAGTAGCAGGCAATGGCAATGGGTAACCCCACAAAGGTGCCGACGTTTAGCGATTGCACCAATCCCAGTCCGCGAACTGACAGGCCTTTTGCCTTTTGATGTTGTTGGCGGCGAATTGCCCAGAGCACGCCGCCGGACGCCACCATAACTGCGCCGGCAATACCACTGAAAAAATACAGCCAGCGCAACAGTGGACCGGCGAACTGACCTTCGTGCAAGTGCTCCATGGTATCGTAGAAAGTTTTGGCGCCGCTGACGCTGTGCTCCTGCTCTTCGAAGCGCGCGCCGTTTACTGCGTCGTAGTGCAGTGGCTGAAATGGCGTCAGCCCTGTCGTTACATGCCAGCCAACCGAAACAATTCCATTGCTGTCGCCGGGGTTGTCTACGCTGATGAAAGATATTGGGTGACCGTTGCTGCGTTGTGCGGCATCCTGATAAAGCGTCGATAATTCCACAAGAGGTGCTTTGTTACCGGAAGCCTCCCGCACTTCGTGTTCAGAGAAAAACCGGTCGTAGGCCATTCGAATTTCTTTGCCCGCGCCGTAGTTGGCCACTGGCACCGCCAACATGGTGGTAAACATCAACAGAATCAGGCCGCTGTAGGTAATCATCAGATGGAATGGCAGTGGCAGAACCCCGGCCAGGTTGTGCAAGTCGAGCCAGCTGCGGTCTGGTTTTCGGCGTCTGAAACTGAAAAAATCTTTGAATATTCGGCGGTGAATAACCACGCCGCTAATCAATCCGACCAGCATTAACATGGCGGCGGTACTGGTAATCCAGTGAGCCAGCGATGTGGGCATATAGTGCAGCACATAGTGCATGCGATACAGCAATTCACCGCCGTGTGTATCGCGGGGCGTGACAATTGCGCCGGTGTTGGGGTCGAGTTTTTTGTTGTACCAAATACCCTTGCGCCCCGTTTGTGGATCGCTTTGGGTTTGCCACCACAGCGTGTAAAAGGGGCTGCGTCCTACGGGAAAATCAATGTAGTAATGAGCTGCATCGGGAGCCACGTCACGCAGGTACTCTTCGGCTTTTGGCAACAGTGTTGCCGCGTCAAAAGATGACATTTGAACCGGGATTTCCGGCTGCATCCAACGGCTGATTTCATCGTCGAAGTAGCCGGTGGAGCCGGTAATAAACATAAAGTAGAGAAGCCAACAGCCCAGCAGTCCGGTCCATGTGTGCAGCCAGGTTATGGAGAGGCGAAAGCTCATGGCTGATCTCCAAACTGGCGCTTAACGATCCAGAAGGTGATCGAAAACGCAGTGGTGATCGTCAAACCGAGCCAGGCGCGCTTGGCGGTTTTCGCAGAAAATACCCACACAATTGCCAGCGCATAGAGTGCGAAAGTCATCATCATGCCGGAAATTACGGCGCTGTCTTTTTCCGTGGGAAGTACATCGGTGAGTGCGATAGCCAGCGCATTTGCGCAAATGTAACCACCGACCAATGCGGCTATGGAACGCGACCAAAGTGCAGTAGGATTTTTTCTCATGGGCGTCCTTGTATCGACCATTTATGCGCGGATGTATTCGCGGGCACAAAGTGTGGGCGGCTGAAAGGGCGCTAATCTATCGTGGAGTTTGGGTGCATAGCAAATGTAACAAATGCAATGTTTCTGTGACATTTGATGGTTATTGAGGATAATTCTCATTTGCAAGAATATCCAAAAAAGAATGGGACCCATGAAAATGCAAACTAACTTCAAGAAGAAAACTCTGGCGGCGATTGTTGCAGCTACTGTTTCTGCTACTACCGGATTCTCCAGTGGAGCCATGGCGCAGGATAACGCCGAAAAAGGCTCGGGAGAATTCCTGGAAACCATGGTGGTGGTTGGTGAGGCAACCAATGCGCTGATAACCAATGAAGACCTTGAGTCTTATCAGGCTAACGATCTGGAAGATATTTTTAAGCTGACCCCTTCTGTTTCCGTGGGGGGTGGTGCCAGTGGAATTACCCAGAAAGTATATGTTCGTGGTCTTGAAGATGCGTTGATTAATGTGACTGTTGATGGGTCTCCACAAACGTCTACCTTGTTTCACCACATTGGCCGGGTCACTATTGATCCCGACCTTCTGAAGGAAGTGGAAGTGCAGTCTGGTGCTGGTGAGGCGACCAGTGGCGCAGGTGCTATTGGCGGCTCTATCCGTTTCAAAACCAAAGATGTCAATGATTTGCTTGATCGAGGTGAGTCTTTTGGCGGTAAGGTTAAGGTCAGTAGTTCAAGTAATGATGCGGACCAACACAGTGTCACCTTGTTTGGTCGCCTGAGTGACAATTGGGGATTGATGGCTTACCACAACAACATCAATCGCAATATTGCAGAAGATGGTGACGGTAATGACCTACCGGGTTCCGAGGCAGATCAGAAGTTAGGCTTCGTTAAATTAAGCGGTGACATTTCCGACAATCAATATTTCTCGCTGAGCTATGAAAAGCGTGATGAGAGAACTGATCTGCCAAAGCAGCCCGATTGGACTCCATTGGAGGGCGCACCTTTATTTGAAGCGGAAGGTGAGCGCGAGACCTATTCTGTTAACTATCAGTTGAGCGGAGGGGATCTTCTTAATTTGGAGCTGGCTGCTTACCATACAACCTCTATGTTTCAGCGTGAATTGTGGAATTGGAATGCAGAAATTACCAGCTATGGTTTTGATCTGCGTAATACCAGTGTATTGGGTATCCATCGCCTGACTTATGGTGTGGATCTGCGTGAGGACCAGGTGGACAGTGGTCGCCAAGACGCATCTACGCAGCATTCTGAGGAAGGGCGTGTATTCGGTGTCTATGTTCAGGCTCACTCACAGGTTACTGATGATTTGTTGCTGAGCTACGGCGCTCGTTATGATGACTACGAGTTTGATAAAACAAAGTCAGAAGGAAGCGCTGTGCCTCTTACTGGCGCCGATAGTTCGGACGTTAGTGTTAATGCTGGTTTAGAATATTCTATTACCGACGAGCTCAAAGCCAGTATTGGCTATGCCGAGGCGGTTCGCGGTAAGGAAATCGGCGATGGTTTTACTATCGATACCTCAACAGTTGATCCCAGCCTGGACCCTGAGTCCGTTCAGAACATTGAGGCGGCAATGGAGTACAGCACGGGAGACTTCTATGCCAAGGTTGCGGTATTCCGTTCGGAGATTGACGATGTCATCTTTGATCAGCGCAGTGGTCCAGTATTCTATGAAAATATAGGTACCATTAAGACGGACGGCTTTGAGGTTGAGTTAGCTTATCGTTGGACTGAAGAGCTGGAAATGAAGCTGGGCTTTTCCTCTATTGACGCGATTCTGGATCCGAAGAATGGTCTGTACGCGGTGGATCACGGTGATATTGAATTGGAGGCCTACGAGTACAACGGTCTGGGCAATAATCGCGGCGATACTTGGAACTTGTCATTCAACTATACTCCAGCGGCGAATCTGAAGTTCGGTTGGAATATCACGCACGTACAAGACCGTAACAATATCGAAGTACTGCAACGAGCTCAGGCGCTTGGTTGGACTCCAATAACTGGAGAGATTGATAAGCCGGCTTACACCACTCACGACTTGTTTGCCGAGTGGTCACCAGTGAATAATCTTAAACTCAATTTGGCCGTGATCAATGCCTTTGATCGTGATTACCGTGATCACTCATCAGTTGGTGATTACACACATATCTTCCCAACTGTCAGTGGCTACAAAGAGCCTGGTCGTGACGTACGTCTGTCCGTAACGTACGACTTCTAACCAAGACTGTATTATCAGTTAATAAGAAAGGCGCACCGACTGGTAGCGCCTTTTTTTGTGCTGTGTGAGGGTGTTGCTTAGGTGGCAACACTCTTGAGTGATCCACGCTGTTCCCGGCTCAGTTTCAACAAATCTTCATGGGCCTCTTCCATATGCCGCGCCAACTCGTTGATATCCGGCATGAGTTTTTGGCAGGCAATCAAACCGAAATCCAACCAGCCGTCGTAGCTTTGCAGCGTAATGTTCAAACCCATGCCGTGGTAGGGAATCGACACTGGGTAGGTGCTGACCTGTTTGGCCCCGGCAAAATACAAAGTGATGTTTGGTCCCGGCACATTGGAGATCAGCACGTTGGCGAACGGCGGCATGGAATTGTAAATTCTGGCGCGGGTCATTACCGACGCCACGCTACTCAGTAGCCAGGGCGCTCCCAGCGACGGGAAGTCGGTGGGCAGCGCCGTCTTCACATCCGATATCAAATTCTTAACGTTCTTTGCCGAGGCATTGATGGCCTGTAGTCGCTCCAGCGGGTCTTTGATGTTGGTGGCCAGATTCATGCGCGCCATAGACACCTGATTGGTCAACTCCGTATTGCCCTCCGGGCGAACGCTGACCGGAATGGCCGCCAGTAGCGGGTCGTCTGCGCGAAAGCCTTCGTCGTCCAGATAGCGGTTTATGCCCTCGGCGGAAATGGCCATGGCCACATCGTTGAGGCTGACGCTATTAATGTTGGCAATTTCCTTGGTTTCTTCCAGGCGAATGGAAAAACGCGCAAAGCTGCGTTGATTGGTGATGGTGACATTCAGCGGAGTTTTCGGGGCGAACCAGTGCATGCGCTCTTGGCCCGATTCTCTGGCGGCTTTGGTGGGCCTGATAATTTCCAGGGCTTTGCGGGTCAGTACCGGCAGGTTCTTCGCGAGTTTTACCGACTGCCCGATATTGTGTATCACGCCGGAAGTGGTGAGTTCGGCAATGCCATAGTGATCGCCATTGTCCACTGCGCGGCGACGCAGGGGTTTTTTCACTTTGCGGGGTTTGGCAGAGACATCCATGATGGCCTCCATCAAAACCTGCCCTCCCATACCGTCCAGCGCGGCGTGGTGCATCTTAGAATACAGGCCCACATAGCGCGTGCCCTCGGGCAGGTCCTTGGGCACTGGCAGGCCGTCGAGCACATAGATTTCCCACAGCGGGCGGCTGCGATCCAGCAGGCTGGAATGGAGTCGTGCCACAAGCCTGTCCACGGTGCTTCGCGTCGCAGGTGGCGGCACTATCACATGGCGAATGTGATAGTCGATATCGATATCTTCGTCCATCACCCAAATGGGGTTGGCGATATCAAATGGCATGTTTACCAGTTTGCGCTGAAAAATGGGAGCCAGGTGCATGCGATTTTGAATATGGGTTCGCACATCGTCCATAAAGCTGCCGGTGTATTCCGGCGGCAGTTCCAGAATACTGAGACCACCCACATGCATGGGGGTCTCTGGTGACTCCATATGTAAAAAGGCTGCATCCAAACCGCTGAGATGATTCATGTTGTTTCCTTGACTGGACAAATACACATCTGTTCTTTGGTGCTGCTGTATAAAAAGCACCGATAAATATGCAAGTCTAGCTCAGCGCCGCACCCAATGTGTTGATCTGACGAGTGGAAATGAGCCTTTTGTGTCTTTCACGCAGTGGCCTGTCTTTTGTAACAGCCTTGAGGAAAATCTTACCCCGGCCTACGAAGGTCGAATTGTGGTAGTCGGTGTGGCTTTGGTACAACACAGGGTCGGAATAATGTGCGGGTAACTGTTCATGGATATGCCTCCCAAGCCCGATTGGCACCGCCTGATTCGCTCCGGCAATCGCATCTACATCGGTTCCGGTGTTAGTGTTCCTAATGCCCTGATCGACGACCTGATTGAACACCGCTCCGGTTTTAACGATCTGCAGCTGATCCACGGTCACACCCTCTCGCCCCATCGCTGGGTGGAGCGGCAGTACGGCCAGTTGTTTTCCGTCAACACGTTTTTTATTGGCGATGAAAAAGTACGCCAAGCGGTGGCTGAAGGCCGCGTCGATTATACCCCCATCAAGCACACCGAAATTTCCTCGCTGTTTGCCTCCGATTCTCTGCCGCTGGACGCGGCGCTGGTGATGGTGACGCCGCCGGATGAATACGGCTACTGTTCACTGGGGACATCTTTGGCGGTAAGCATGGCGGCTGCCAAGCAGGCGCGGCATGTGATTGCGCAAATCAATCCGGCGTTGCCACGCACCAACGGCTACACGCATTTGCACATCAGCGAGTTTTCCGCCTGTATAGAAATGGAGCAAAAGCTACCGGTGTTTACACCCAAAGTGGTGGGCACAGAGGCGGGGCGTATAGGCCAGTATCTGGCGACCCTCATCGATGATGGTGCCACCTTGCAGGTGGGCTTCGGCGCCGCGCCGCGGTCCGTGCTGGATTACCTGCACAATCATAAGGATCTGGGCGTGCACAGCGGCATGATCTTTGATGGTTTTGTCGAGCTGTTCAAAAGTGGCGTGATCAATAACCGCCGCAAGAGCTTTCACCCGGGAAAAATTCTCACCAGTGCCTGCTACGGTAGTCAGGAGTTGTACGATTTTGTCGACAACAATCCGCACGTGGAGTTTTATCCAGCGGGGTATATTGAGTCACAGGCCAATATTTCCCGTAACGACAATATGGTCTCTATCAACAATGCACTGCAGGTGGATCTGGCCGGACAAGTGGTGTCCGACTCAGTGGGCTACCACTTTTTCAGCGGCATCGGCGGTCAGGTGGACTTTATTAATGGCGCAGCCAACAGCAAGGGTGGCAAGCCGATTGTTGCCCTGAAATCCACTGCCAACGAAGGCACTGTGTCGCGCATTGTGCCGCACATCAGCGAGGGGGCGGGCATCGTCAATATTCGCAGTAACGTGCATTACGTGGTGACCGAATATGGCATCGCCTCGTTGAAGGGCAAGAGCATTCGCGAGCGGGCGTTGGAGTTAATCCGCATTGCCCACCCGGCATTCCGTGAAGAGCTGTTGCACGAAGTGCGCAAGAACTACTGGGTTCCCGACTACCAGAAATCCGTACCCATGGAGATTCCCGAGTTTGGCCGCCAGCAGGTCAAAACCGTGACACTGGGCAATACCCGCTTTAAACTGCGGCCGCTCAATCCCGCAGATGAGCGCTATTTGCAGGCGTTTTTTTACTCCCTGACCAAGGAAACCCTGCGGCTGCGCTACTCTCAGATTCCAGCAAATATGACTCGGGAAAAATCCTGTACTCTGGTGAGTGTGGATCAGGCCAATGATCTGGCTCTGTGCATCGTGCGCGAGCGAGAGCCGGAAATGCACATTGAAGCGGTCGGTCGTTTTTACCGCATTGAAAGTGATAACAGCTGCGAAGCGGCGTTTGTTACTCGCGAAGATTATCAGGGCAAGGGCATGGCCAAGGCGCTGCTAAAAGAAATGATAAAGGTCGCCACGGATCGTGGCCTGAGCAAAATGAAAGCTTACGTACTCACAGAAAACAAACCCATGTTGCGCGTGTTCGAAAGTCACGGTTTCAAACGCTTGCCCTCTGACGATACACATGAAGTCCTGTTGGAGTTAGCTTTGGGAATTGAACAATGAGCCTCACCGTGATCGGCAGCCACAAGTGCCTGTTGCACGATATGGGCGATGGCCACCCGGAGCGGCCGTCACGCCTGGGTGCCATTAATGATCAGTTGATTGCCTCGGGTCTGGACATGGTAGTGCGCCAAAAGGACGCCACGCCTGCCAGTCGCGATGAGCTATACCTGGCCCATGATCGTCACTATGTGGATGCCATATATAAGAAGGCAGAGTCGGATGAACCCCAATGGCTGGACGGCGATACCCGACTGGCGCCCGGTACCCTGGAGGCCGCGCTCTATTCCGCAGGCTCCGCGCGCGATGCGGTGGATATCGTTATGGCTGATGACAACCAGCAGGTGTTTTGTGCTGTGCGCCCACCCGGCCACCACGCTGAGCGCGACAAGGCCATGGGCTTCTGCATCTTTAACAATATTGCCATTGCTGCCTACTATGCTATCCAGCATTACGGGCTCCAACGCATTGCCATTGTGGATTTCGATGTGCACCACGGCAATGGCACCGAACATATCTGCGCCGGTGATGAACGCATTCAGTTCTATTCATCGTTTCAGCATCCGTTCTACCCGCACAGCGGCGATGGCGATACCGCGAGTAATATTCACAATGTGCCTCTAGAGGCCGGTTGCAGTGGTCAGGTGTTTCGCGAGTCGATCACCCCCTGGCTTGAGGATATTGATCGGTTTGCACCGCAGTTGATCCTGATCTCCGCCGGGTTTGATTCCCATTCGGAAGACGAGATGGGGCAGTTGCGCTTGCAGGAGGCGGACTACGCCTGGATCAGTAGCGAGCTTAAACAACTGGCCGACCACCATTGTCACGGTCGAGTCGTTTCTGCACTAGAGGGCGGCTACGCTCTCAGTGCTCTCGGTCGCAGCGTGGTGAGTCACCTCAAGGCGCTGATAGGCTAGAACTAACAGGCTAGAGCTAGCTGGGCTAAATAAGCACCAATTAATAATTGTTCCCATTCGTCTTTTGGGGCCAGTAGGATAGAATGCGGGCTTGTTGTTTGATTGCCCCAGGCCCCATTTCATGTTCGCAAAGCCCACCACATCCTGGTTAGTTCCCAGTTGGCTATTGGCCTCTGTGTTGGTGGTTCCTCTGTTGGCCCTGGTAGTGAGCAGTCTTGGCCCGGCTGACGACACCTTTCAGCACTTGCTGGATACCGTGTTGTGGGACTACGTGGGCAACTCCCTCAAACTGGTGTTTCTTACCATGGCATTCGCGCTGTTGTTTGCCCTGCCACCCGCGTGGTGGATCGCCGTCAGTGACTTTCCCATGCGCCGGTTCTTTTCCTGGGCGCTGTTGCTGCCTCTGGCGATGCCCGGTTATGTGGTGGCTTATATCTACACCGATTTATTCGACTACGCCGGTCCGGTGCAGCGCACACTGCGCCAGTGGTTTGGCTGGCAGTCGCCGACGGACTACAGCTTTTGGGAGGTGCGCTCGATTTCCGGTGCGGCTCTGGTGCTGGCGCTGGGGTTATTTCCCTACATTTACCTGATCGTGCGCAACACCTTTGCGCAGCAGGAATCGCAACTGATCAGCGCGGCCCGCTTGCTGGGGGCCTCACCATGGCAGAGTTTCTGGCGCGTGGCCCTGCCGCTGGCGCGTCCGGCCATTGTCATCGGCGCATCTTTAGTCGCCATGGAAACCCTGGCGGATTTTGCTGTGGCCCACTACTTTGCCGTCAGTACCATGACTACCGCGGTCTACGACACTTGGCTGGGACTTGGCAGTCTTGAGGCCTCCGCGCGCTTGTCGGTATTAATGCTGGTGGGGGTGTTGGCACTGGTCGCGCTGGAGCGTTTCAGTCGCCGTGGTCGAGTGCAAATGGCGGGTAAACACTCGGGCGCCTCGGCTACCATGGCTATGGGGCCTGCGATGCGGTGTGTGGCCTGGTGCTATTGTGCGCTGGTGCTGTTGGCGGGGTTTGTGTTGCCCATTGTGATCTTGCTTGACTACGCCGTGGACTACTTCGATGAAGCATGGAGCGCCGAGCTGGTTCAGTTCGCCTGGAACAGTGTCAGCCTTTCCTTCTCGGTGGCGCTGGTGTGTCTGCTACTGGCTATGGTGTTTACCTACAATCAGCGTCTGCATCACAAGGCCTGGCAGATTGCTCCGGTGCGATTGGCCTCCACCGGCTACGCCATTCCCGGCACGGTGTTGGCCATTGGTGTGTTGATCGGTCTCACCGGTCTCGATCACACCATTAACGATATGGCCCGCGCCATGGAGTGGACGCGACCCGGTTTGATATTCAGTGGTTCACTTTTGGCCATTGGCTTTGCCCTGGTGATTCGCTTTATGGCCATCGCCAACGGCAGTATGGAGGCGGGCTTCTCACGGTTGTCTGAATCCATGGATATGTCCAGCCGGCTGTTGGGCCTGAACAGTGTTCAAACCTTTTGGCGAGTGCACTTGCCGCTGTTGCGCGGCCCTATGTTAACCGCCGTGTTGCTGGTGCTGATCGAGTGCATGAAAGAGCTGCCTGCCTCGCTGATATTGCGGCCCTTTAATTACGAT
>JALUYN010000178.1 GCA_027012915.1 Cellvibrionaceae bacterium | reverse complement strand
CTTCCCACATCCAAAAAACTACCTTGAATGAAACAAAGCAATGCACGTGCCAACACGAAAGAACGCACTAAGGGACTGAATTTGAAAGAAAAGTGGAGATCTGACTCGCCACCCAAAAGCGGCAAAGCGGCAATTTACTTCCGCTTAGAAAACATCATCGAAGTAACGCGGACGCGCGGTAATAATTGATTCAGGCTGATTTGAACGTGCACAGCGGAAACCAGTTGCCGCCTGAAACCGTTGAACAAGGAACGAAAAAATACTGAAAGGAACGAACGAAAACTGGGGAAAACAACGCGCCGATTATTTGGCGCGGTACATGATTCCTGGACTGCAATGGACCATTTCAAACAACTCGGATGCTCCGGCAAGCCCCTCTGAAGACCCCAGCACCAGCATGCCCCCAGGCTTCAAAGTCTGATGCATGCGACGTAAAATATCCTCTTTTAGATCGGCCGCAAAATAGATGAGCACATTGCGGCAAAAAATAATGTCGAATTTACCGAGCGTTGAGAAAGAGTCCTGCAAATTTAACGAGCGGAACTGAACTCGATCTTTTACTGAGGGTTTGACACGCCAGATTTCGTTGGGCAATTTGTCAAAATAGGCATCCAAGCGCTCAGGCGTCAGGCCACGCAGCACCGACATCTTGTCGTACTCGGCCTTGCGAGCCTGTTCCAGAATCGCGCTGGAGAGGTCTGTTGCAACGATCTCAACCTGTCGTGGCAAACTGCCCATCTTCATGCGCCGATATTCTTCGACACTCATACTTATGGAATAGGGTTCCTGACCGGAGGAACAGGCCGCAGACCAAACTCGTACGGAACCAAAACCCTTTTCACCGAAGATTTCACCCAGCAAATTGGACTTTAGATATTCGTAGGGATAGGTATCACGAAACCAGAAAGTTTCGTTGGTTGTCATCGCATCGATGACCTGCTGTTTCAGGGAAGAATTCCGAAAACCACTCATCATGGACACCAGCGCGCCC
Source organism: Cellvibrionaceae bacterium (assembly GCA_027012915.1). The sequence goes on along the minus strand of JALUYN010000178.1, from coordinate 2,111 downwards.
AGACTTTCGATCTTGTTCTCGGTAAGAATGCGACGAATACGGGTCGTCACCAGATACTGCTTATTCTCCGCCAGGGAGATGCCGCAAGCCTCTTTGAGAAAAGTGCGAAACTGCTCAAACTCCGCCGGGTTCAAACTGGCGTTCCCGGTTGTAGATGTACGCGCACTATAATTCGTAGTCATGAAACCCCGCAAACTACCGAATGAAACAAAGGCGCATTATAGCGCCTTTGTAGCCGTTTTATTCTTCATCATCTTCAACGATGGCCTCACCGGTCATTTCCAGAACGCGATTATTGACGCGCTTGGCCAGCTCATCGGGATTGAACTTCGCGAGGAACTCATTAGCCCCCACTTTTTTCACCATCGACTCATTGAAGACGCCGCTGAGAGAGGTGTGCAGTACGATAAAGAGATCTTTTAACTGCGGGTTGTTTCTCACCTCAGTGGTAAAGGTATAGCCGTCCATCTCGGGCATCTCAATATCCGAGATAACCATGATCAACTCTGAGTAGGGATCCTTGCCGTCTTCTACCATATCGGTGAGGTACTGCAGCGCTTCACGACCATCTTTTTTGACAGTGGTCTGAATCCCGAGACTTTCCACCACTCTCTGGATCTGTTTACGCGCAATTGTGGAGTCGTCAGCAATGAGAATATGGCGTTTGACCACGCGCTCAGCAATGCCGTCTTCGATTAGATCCTGACTCACCTCTTCATTGATTGGAGAGACCTCCGCCAGGATCTTTTCAACATCGATAATCTCCACCAAATTGCCGTCCACTTCGGTCACGGCGGTGAGATAGTTCTCCTTGCCCGCTCCACGTGGTGGCGGATGGATGTCACCCCAATTCATATTAACGATACGCTCTACGCCACTGACCAGAAAACCCTGTGTGGAGCGGTTGTACTCGGTAATGATGACGAAGCAGTTTTCGATGTTCTCCAGGGGACCATGACCTGTGGCGAGGTTCATATCCATAATCGAGATAGTGCCACCTCGAATATGGGCCACACCCCGCACTACGGGGCTGCGCTTGGGGATTTCATTCAGTGGCGGGCACTGCAGCACTTCCTTAACCTTAAACACATTGATGCCGTATATTTGCTTACCGCCCAAACGGAACAGCAGCAGCTCAAGGCGGTTTTCACCCACTAATTGTGTCCGCTGGTTAACGTTTTCTAATACGCCAGCCATGCACTTCCCCTCTATCTGATCTTACCTGTGGCCAATACACCTTCGGATTTTCGCACGATCCTGGGCGATTCACCTTTCGGCATAGTGTTTGCTTTATCGATGTTTATCAAAGGTTAACGGCTGAACTTCGACGCCCTTTAACCGTGGACAAACAAAACTTGAGATTACCGACAATCTCTTACCTAGCATAGGCTAATACGATGAGACTTCGTAGTTTTTGGGGACGATTATTAACGACATTCTGCCTCAGCTGTGGCGCATACGCCCTGCCTGTTCATGATTTAAACAGCCTGCCCCATCAGGTAGAGAACTTTCTAAGGCAGCAACTGAATAACCCCGGGGTCACACGTATAGAAATTTCAGTGAAGCGACCAGATCCGAGACTGAGGCTCAAACAGTGCGACAGAAAATTGACGCTTCGCAATAAAACCCGAAATGCGCTCGCCGGAAGCATGACCATCCAGGTTGCCTGTGAAGGATCGAGTCCCTGGAGTTTCTTCCTGACCGCACAGGTCAAGCAATGGGGAACGATCGTTACCGCAAATCGCGACCTGGACAAAGGAACTACACTGAGCACTGCGGATTTAACATCTGCTGAATACGAACTCGCGCGGCTGGGCCACGGCTTCTATCGTGATCAGAACAGCGTAGTCGGCATGGCCGTCAGACGTCGCATAGCGAAAGGCAACCCCATACGCACTGCCTCATTAACGCCACCGCTGATGGTAAATAAAGGCGATCAAGTCACCATTATTGCCAGCAATGGAGCTGTTTCCGTTAGAATAGCTGGTGTAGCTATGTCTCACGGCAAGCACGGCGAACAAATACGAGTAAAGAACAGCCATTCAGAGAGAGTCATCAAGGCCCGAGTGAGTGGGAAAGGCACGGTAACCGTACTTATGTGATTTTTGATA
>JALUYN010000177.1 GCA_027012915.1 Cellvibrionaceae bacterium | reverse complement strand
TCATGGGGCGCATAGCTGCACCAATGGTCGGTGGGATGATATCTGCTGTGATTTTGGCGCTGTTGGTGATACCGGTAGGTTACTATCTCTGGAAATGCAGGAGTATTTCCGAAGGGTAAAGAAAACTAGACCTCGCCATATTGCTTTCGAGATTCTGGCGAGGTCTGATGATGCAGCGGTGTCTGGGTAATGTTGTTATAAAGCAAGAGCCTGGGTATGGAGTCCCGGGCAGATACTCTGGCAACATATTTCCCGGGGGAGGTTTCCTGCCCTCTAAAAGGCCGAGAACAGCAGCGATGGGGTAGGCCCAAATTTGATGGGGTTCAATCATGTCTCGCATGGAGTCCTCGTGCCTTTGTGGTTCGCCATTCGTTTGGAATCTGCATGATGAGGTATGTCACATAGCGCGCCGGTTAACTATGTTTATAGGTATTTGCCCCCTCGTGCTTGTAGTCAGGGTGTTCAAATTCCAGTGTTGAATGAGTTACGCTGAACTCTTTCTCCAAAGCCTGTTTTATCCCGTCCTTGATTTTCTCAAGTTCATTCCACGCACTCATCTCGACAACCACACGGGCGTCGAGCGAGGCATCATGCTCACCCACCTGCCAAAAATGTACGGGGTGAAGTCGATAACTCCTTCTAAGTCTGATACTGCCCCAATGACGGAATCTGTGCCGATATCCTAGGGACTCCCCAGCATGAGTGTTCTGATGGTCCCGCCAATTTCTGTCAGGTCCAGGTAGAGAATATAGCTGGCCATGCCAATGGTGATTGCGGAATCAACCCAGCGCATGTCGTAGAGCAAGATAAGAGCTCCGCCTATAACACTGCTATTGACGCAAACGCATCAGACAAGTTGTGTAAAACAACGCATGAATATTAACGCTGCCCTTCTGCATTGAGTAGGTCAGCAGCGCGCTCAACGCGTCCATTATCAGTGCAACAATGTAAGTCAGACTACCCAACACCCCTTGAGTTCCAGCGGATCTGGGAACCGCATGACACCCTCGTATATCAGGTAGGGCCCTATCATGATCAAGGTGGTGTATTTAACAGCGCAACACCTACCTTTATTCGCCCGTAGCCGAAGGTCAGCTTTTATTCAGCCGGGCGACGCGCAATCTTACGGGCCGCGAACGCGATAATCAGCGATGCCATGTCCCAGAAGTTATGTATAGCATCGGCAATCAGCGCCAAGCTGCCGGCAAAGTCCTTTCCGCGATCTGGACGAGAGTCAGGATGCCGTTTGCCCAGATGGCTACTGCAACCCGTTTATGCTTGGTTTCAGGGGGAATGTGAAATAGCTGTATACTGAAAAAGTGTGCTTTCCCTCATATAGGTTTCGAAGTAATGCGGGAAGAAGCGTTAATTGGTTGCTTCCAATGTTCGCATTGCGACCAAAGGTTTCGACAACAAGGCGTTTTGGATTCATAGATAACGCGGAGTGGCTGTGCCTTGGAGATGGTGAGGTGGAAACCGTGCAATGGTCTTTTTACTGAGTGATATAGCAGCGGCCTAAAGTGACTGGGCTCCAGCAAGGCACAATTTGGGCACAGGCAAATAAAAAAGGCCTGCGTTTTCACGCAAGCCTTTGAAAATAATGGCGCGCCCGATAGGATTCGAACCTATGACCTTTGCCTCCGGAGGGCAACGCTCTATCCAGCTGAGCTACGGGCGCTTCGAGCTCGACGATGACTCGCCGATTTCGAGTGCGCAATCTTACGTGCGTAGCGGGTGTCTGTCCAGCCCCCGGCGGCAAGTCCTGACCTCAGTTCTGGGGTAGTCGCTGCTCGGGGGTAATCGATACCAGATTGTTGTCATTGCTGAAGGTGACCTCGCCATCCTGGATGGTCACCTGGAAGCTCATGGACCGGTCCGCGAGCGCTGCCAGGGCCTCAGTGCTGTCGCCGGGTAGGTGAACAATGGTGAGGTTGTCGAAACGTTCCAGCTTGCCGTGATGTTTGTCCCACCAGACTGGGAATGCGCGATCGCCATAGGTGTAGAGGATCACTTTCCCGGCGCGGTTGCAGGCCTTCCTTATTCGGTCTTCTTCTGGCAGGCCAAGCTCGATCCATAATTCAATTTCGCCGGTCAGGTCTTTCTGCCACAGCTCTGGCTCATCATCGGTGCTCAGGCCTTTGGTAAATTCGAGGGTGTCGCCGGCGTTCAGGGCAAAGGCAAGCAGCCGGATCATCACGCGCAGGTCCGTTTCCGACGGATGCTGGGCGATGGTCAATTGATGATCCGCGTAGTAGTGACGGTCCATGTCGGCGATGTTGAGCGTCGCCTTGAGGATGGTTGCTTTGAGCGCCATGGGCTTCCTGCATTGGTATCGGGATAGGGGTTTGGGCTAGTGTAATGCAATTCTTTCCCGGGTGAGTGTAAGCGCATGCCGATGTTGCGTGGTTTTCTGGTTCTGGTGCTGTTTTTTATTCTTGGCGAGTCTGTGCGCCTGCTTCTGGCGTTGCCGGTGAGTGGCGGCGTGCTGGGGATGGTGGTCATTACCTTCACGCTGATGCTTAAAGGCAACGTGAGTGATGATCTTGCTCGGGCCAGCCAGGGGCTGATATCGGTGCTGGTGCTCTTGATCATGCCGGGGGTGGTGGGTGTGTTTTTCACGGCGAACCAGTTCTCCGGGCAGTGGCTGGCGGTTGCGGCGGCATTGCTGGTGGGCACCTTTCTCAGTGTGCTGACGACGTTGTTGTTGATGAAAGCGGTGACGAAAAGAGGCGTTAGCGATGGTGAGTGAGCTACTCGCGCGCTTCCAGGCCCTGCCGGAGTCGCTTGCCGCCACCCCGATTCTTGCGATCGGTTTGACCCTCGGTGCCTTCTTTGCCGGCAACTGGCTGTTCTCCCGCATTGGCCGGCCTATCTGGCTGCCGCCGGTTGTTTTGTCTGCGTGTCTTTTATCTGGCTTCATCGCGTTGGCGGTGGATTACCAGGATTACCAACAGGGCGCGCGGTGGCTGACGGTGTTGCTGGGGCCTGCCACCGTCGCACTCGGGATTCCCTTGTACCAGCAGATGCACCATATCCGTGCCATGTGGCGCCCGATTGTGGTCACGCTGCCGATTGCCGCCACCATGGCGGCGGTTTACGCCGTGG
>JALUYN010000176.1 GCA_027012915.1 Cellvibrionaceae bacterium | reverse complement strand
TTGTCGGGTTCTTGCCCAACCAAGGTGGATGACAGCAGTGCGGCTACCTGTCCGGCAACAGAGGAAGGAGGGGTAACGGCATCGATGATCTTCTGGGCGCGCTGTTGCATCAGCTTCAGCAGTTCAACGCTGGCGTGGGGCAGGGGTTTGTGCTTCAGCTCAACGGCAAATTGCAGACAGTTGCTGTCTTGCTCGAAGAGCACCGGGCACTGGAAGAAATCACGGTAGAGTTCAGCGCTCTCCGGCTCGGACATGGTCAATTGCACCCGAAGGGGGGTGTAGTCGTTCCCGATAAGGCTGCGGCCCAGATGAATGTTTGAGGCAAGCATGGCGCAGCTGCGCCTTGCGGAAGATGGGTGCTCGGGGTTGACGGGTTGATAGCAAATCCATACCTCCTGCCCCTGGTCCTGAGAGCTTAGAGTCCCGCCCTGTCCCGCTGCGGTTTGATATTGCTCCGCCGCTGCCATGGCGTCACCGATGGTGTGGCTGTTCATGGCGATGTAGCCGATGGAATTGAAACTGGCGATACGGGTTTGTCGTGCAAAGGTCAGTGGGAAGGTGTCGCCGGCTTGTTCCAGTGCCAGTGCCCACAGATTCGACTGCTGCTCGAAGCTGATGCGATTGTCGGGGTCTTCCAGCATTGGCGGCGCGATACCAGCCTGTTGCAGAAGAGCGTCGGTATCTGCGATGCCTGCGGTTTTCAGTGCTTCAATAATGGTCTGGGTGATGCTGACGCTGACGCCCAGTTCTTTGGTCGAATCCAGAGGAGCCATACTAACGCCAGTGCTTCTCCCAGGCATCCATCACTCGACGTGGATACCAGTACTTTCCATAGCTGCCGTTGTAACGTGCCAGGGCCTCAATCAAGCGACCATCGGCGCGCTTCATGTAGTGCTTGAGAATGGTGCAGCCGTACTTCAGATTGGTGTCGGTGTCGATCAGATTGTCGTTGGGGCGACCGATTTCATCCTTCCAGAAAGGCATCACCTGCATCATGCCCTGGGCGCCAACGCGGGAAACGGCAAAACGATTAAAGCCGCTTTCCACTTCGATCAACGCCAGCACAATTTCCGGCTGCAGTCCGGCGCTGGTGGCGGCGCGATGAATCTTGCGCAGAAGCTCCATGCGCTCTTTGGGGTCGGCAATAAAACGTTTCAGGGGTTCACGTTTGGAGACCAGCCATACTTCAGCGTCGTACTTATCTTCAAAGCTGTCGCTTTTGGCGATGGTGTTTTTTAACAGCTGACGCAGTTCGTCGTCGACGGGCTGGCGGGTGTTGGCGTGAGCCGGTGATAGCAAAAACAGCGAGAGCAGGGCACACAGAAACCATACGTTGGTGCTGTGATTTTTATTGATGCCCATGAGCTGCTCCGGCTTTGATTAAACTGGCCGTCATTGCGAGGAGCGACGCGGCAATCTCTCTAATCTTGTGGTGTCGATCAAGAGATTGCTTCATCGCGTTACTCATTCGCAATGGCAGTTTAGTTCAGCTGACCTTTGACAAAGTCCAACAGGCCTTCCAGAGGCAATTCCTGCTTATCTTCATCGGCGCGGCCCTTGTATTCCACGAGACCTTTCTCCAGGCCGCGATCGCCAATGACGATGCGATGTGGAATGCCCATCAGTTCGGTATTGGCCAGCATCACACCCAGGCGAGCCTTTTCTTCATCCATGTACAGAACTTCGATGCCGGCTGCAGTCAGGTCGCTGTAGAGCTTTTCACACTGTTCGCGGACAGCGTCGGACTTGTTCAGGTTAATCGGCACCAGTGCGATCTGGAAGGGGGCAATGGCGGCAGGCCAGATAATGCCGTTGTCGTCGTGATTCTGCTCGATAGCGGCGGCGACAATACGGGTTACGCCGATACCGTAGCAGCCCATGGTCATGGTTTGGTCTTTGCCGTTCAGGTCCAGTACCGAAGCCTTCATGGCAGCACTGTACTTGGTGCCCAGCTGGAAGATATGGCCCACTTCAATACCACGCTTGATCTCGATGGTGCCTTCGCCACAGGGGCTTGGGTCGCCAACTACGACATTACGCAGATCGGCGGTCTCATTGATCGCCACGTCGCGCTCCCAGTTAACGCCTTCAATATGGTAGCCATCTTTGTTGGCACCACAGGCAAAGTCGGCAACCGTCGCAGCACTGCGGTCGACAATGGTGCGGATCTTCAGGCCGATTGGGCCAATAGAGCCAATGTCACAACCGATGGTCGCTTTGATTTGCTCGGAGGTTGCCATAACCAGAGGACTAGCAACGCCTTCGATTTTCTCCGCTTTGATCTCATTGAGTTCGTGATCGCCACGCAGTACCAGAGCAACCAGCGGTTGCTCACCGCCTTCCTCGTCGGCTTCACCCAGTACAATCAGAGTCTTCAATACTTGCGCTGGTTTCAGGTTCAGGCACTTGGACACTTCTTCAATGGTGTGTTGGCCGGGTGTGGCAACTTCGGACATTTCCTGAGTTGGTGACGGGCGTTCTTCGCTTGGCGTCAGTGCTTCGGCCAATTCAACGTTGGCGGCAAAGTCGCTGGCGGTGCTGAAGGCGATGTCGTCTTCGCCGCTGTCAGCCAGTACGTGGAATTCGTGGGAGCTGGAACCGCCGATGGAGCCGGTGTCTGCCAGTACGGGACGGAAGTCCAGGCCAATGCGACTGAAAATGTTGCAGTAGGCGGTGTGCATGCGATCGTAGGTTTCCTGCAGGCACTCCTGGCCCAGGTGGAAGGAGTAGGCATCCTTCATAATAAATTCGCGCGAACGCATGATGCCGAAACGCGGACGAATCTCGTCGCGGAATTTGGTTTGGATCTGATAGAAGTTCGCTGGCAGCTGTTTGTAGCTGTTGATGTCATTGCGAATCAGGTCGGTAATCACCTCTTCGTGGGTGGGGCCGAGGCAAAATTCCGTGTCCTTGCGATCGCGGATGCGAAGCAGTTCCGGACCGTACTGTTCCCAGCGACCTGATTCCTGCCACAGCTCGGACGGCTGTACGACGGGCATCAGCACTTCCTGGGCACCGGCCGCGTCCATCTCTTCACGAATGATGTTTTCGACCTTGCGCAGTACCTTCAATCCCAGCGGCAGCCAGGTGTACAGGCCCGAGGCCAGTTTGCGG
>JALUYN010000175.1 GCA_027012915.1 Cellvibrionaceae bacterium | reverse complement strand
GGATAAGGGCTGGGGGCGCATCGTAAACATCGCCACCTTCTCGGCCAAGAACCCTATGATCTGGCGATTGATGTCAGGGCCCGCGCGCTCGGCGTTGATCAACTATACCGCGAGCGTGTCGAGAGAAATTGCCCAATTCGGGGTGAACATTAACAACGTTCTTCCTGGTATGTTTCAGACCGAGGGCTTCCATGAAAGCATGCCAATATACGCCGAAGCCTTTGGCCTCGAACCGAAGGAAGATGTGGTGTTGGAGCACTTTATGGCCAACAACAAAATCCCGGCGGGTTTTCTGGCGGAGCCGGATGATCTGGCGCCGATGGCGGCGTTTCTCTGCAGCCCACTGGCCCGCTTTATTGTTGGACAGAATATTGTCATCGATGGTGGGCAGCATCACTCGCTGTTCTAGTTCCTGATCAAAGCCCGCTTCGGCGGGCTTTTTTGTACCCAATTACAATAATGATTATGAGAAACTTCGATTTTAAATATTACACAGTATGAAATTTTGTGTTGTTTTAGTGTAATTAATTGGTTATGGTTAGTTCATTCCAAATAACTACCGGAGAGAGATTGCCATGAGCTTCACCACACTGCTGTACGATGTTTCAGATCGCATTGCCACCATTACCCTAAATCGCCCTGAGCGCTTAAATGCGATCAATGATGAGCTTCCAAGAGAATTGCGCGAGGCCGTCGAGATGGCTGATCGCGATAAAAATGTTCATGTGATTGTGCTGCAGGGGGCCGGCAAGGGCTTCTGTGGAGGCTATGATCTGGTGCGCTATGCTGAGTCCGAGGGCGAAATCTATGGCAGTCAGGAAATGCCCTGGGACCCCACGGTGGACTATGCATTGATGTCGCAGAACACTCGCGATTTTATGTCCCTTTTCAACTGCAACAAGCCAACCATTTGCAAAATTCACGGAGCCGCTGCAGCGGGAGGCAGTGATATCGCGCTGTGTTGTGACATGATCATCATGGCCGACGACGCTCGCATTGGTTATCCCCCCGCGCGAGTGTGGGGCGTGCCGACAACCATGATGTGGGTCTATCGCCTGGGGATGGAAAAGGCCAAGCGCATGTTGTTCACCGGTGATTTGGTAACCGGCAAAGAGGCGCAAGACATGGGCCTGATTCTGAAGTCTGTGCCGGCTGCTGAGCTGGATGCCGAAGTACAAAAGTTGTGTGATCGCATCAAAGGTGTACCACGCAATCAATTGATGATGTGCAAAATGAACGTCAATCAGGCCTATGAGGCCATGGGCATGGCTAATACACAGCGCTTCGCCAATTTCTTTGATGGTATCGCGCGTCACTCTCCGGAGGGAATCTGGTTCCGTGAGCGGGCTCAGGAAGTGGGTTTCATGCAGGCGGTGCATGAGCGGGATTCTGGTGAGCCCATTGCCGAAGGTGTCAGTAAAGATATCAGTGATTTAGTTTGATCTTGAAAATCACTGCGTGTTTGGGAAGGGGCTTGTTGCCCCTTTTCTTGCGCTTGCCCATCTTTCGCTTCTAGCTAAAAACTCTATTCTTGCGAGGCTATTTGTTCCGCTATGAGCATGGCAAAGCATTTAAAATTTATTCTCTACAGCTTCATCACCTGGCTGGTGTTCTACCTGATTGGATTGCCCGATTACTATCAGAGTTGGCCATTGTGGTCGAAAATTACTATTTGCGTATTGGTTACCGTTGCGTACTTTCCCTGGACCATCTACAGTCTCAAACACTTTTGGGATGATCAGCGGTATCTGGTTAACTCGTTGTGGCTGGCGCTATATCTGACCCTTCCGTTGTTTATTTACGACTATCTGCTGTTAGCCTGGTACAAGGGCTTGGGTATTGGATTTGTTGTGCCTTACTGGTATCTGACCTTTTTCTATTTTTCGTTTTGGATTCAGTTTCCAGCTACAGCAAAATGGCTGGGGCAAAGAGAAGCAGCTGCTTCATCAGCGTTACTACACACAACTTCAGGGAAATAAATGGAAGCGCAGTTTTGGCATAAAAAGTGGAAAAACCGTGAGCTCGGTTTTCATCAGGAGACAACCAATCGTTTCCTGGAGACATACATTTCGCATTTGGCAATTCCCGAGGGTGGCCGTGTTTTTATTCCCCTATGCGGCAAAACACTGGATGCGGTATGGCTGTTGTCGAAGGGCTATTCTGTCGTTGGCGCAGAGCTCAGTGAAGATGCCATTCGTGAGTTCTTTGATGAGTTGGGTGTTAAGCCCGAGATATCGGTTTGTGGCAAACTGAAGTGCTACAGTGCCGACGGCATTGATATGTATGTTGGCGATATTTTTGATCTGACCGCTCAGCAATTGGGGCCGGTGGACGCCATATATGATCGCGCAGCATTGGTGGCACTGCCCGAAGCGATGCGCACAAGCTATGCAAGACATCTGATTGGAATTACGAGCGGTGCTTCTCAGCTATTGATCAGTTTCGAATACGACCAGAGCGTGATGCCCGGCCCTCCCTTTCGCGTTGATAGTGACGAGATTAACAGGCTCTACAATTCTAATTACGCGATACAACAATTGGACTCCGATGCTGTCGAGGGTGGCTTAAAGGGAATCTGTCCTGCAGAGGAAGTGACCTGGTTGCTGGAGCGCCAATGAACAGTGGGCCCATCTTTCAGTTAGCGGATTTTGTATCCGAAGCTCACGCGAGGATTCAGCAGGACTTCCCAATGCTGGATCCGGTAGTGGGTATCAGTCGGGGTATGAGAAACAGCGGAATTCCAGCCGATGCCATGACCATCGATTGCCTAAAAAGCGGTAAACGTATCATCGTGATTGCCCACGACGGCGATCCCAATCGCATTCGCTATCAATTTTCCTATAAAGATCAGGATCCGGGTGCTGACTTTAGCTTTGTGGATATCAGTACCGTCACTGCTCAGACCTTCTACGACTGGATGAGTGACTATTTGGGCTAGGGCCTGTTAACACTAATTCTGATACTTCTGCTGGAGACTATTTTCGCTCCCAGTCAGGCGGTATGAGCGCCATTTAGTTGTTCTAAATAAGCGAATTCCAACGCAGCTGGGGGCGAAAATAGGCCCAGCCCTTCGGATTGCGTCTCAAATCGCGCCACTCGTTGTTGCTCGTCGCTCG
>JALUYN010000174.1 GCA_027012915.1 Cellvibrionaceae bacterium | reverse complement strand
GGCCAAAAAAGAGGAAAAAGATTCCAAGGAGCGTTTCGGCAAGGCCTGGGATGATTATGCTGCGCATGTTCCAGCTTTTATTCCCAAATTTTCATCATCTTCAACCTCTTAGAAAGAAAACACATTCTGAGGCATCAATACTATAAATACGATAACAAGTCCGGAGGCTGCTGAGGCGGCAATCATAACTAAAAAACGGAGACAAGAAATGACCCTACATAACCATAGTTCGGCAAAGAAGGAAGAGCATTCAGGCTGTTCACATCACGATCACCATAAGTTAACTGGTGAGGCTGTAACCGGGGGTAAATACGATAAAGTACCGGAAAACTATATGGGTATAGTATATACTTGCCCAATGCATCCCGAAGTGCGACAGCCAGGTCCAGGAGCGTGTCCGATTTGTGGAATGGGGCTTGAGGCTGATGCTTCTACAGGTACAGGAGATGAAGGGCCTAACTTAGAATTGATTGACTTTACCCGCCGTTTTTGGGTTGGTGCGGTTTTAACGGTGCCGCTGCTTATTTTAGCAATGTCACCTTTTCTTGGCTTTGGACAAATACGGGACTTTTTTGGTGAGCGTACCACACTTTGGATTGAGTTACTATTAGGCACCCCGGTAATACTTTGGTCTGGATGGCCATTCTTTGAGCGTGGATATCATTCTTTTCGTACAATGAACTTGAATATGTTTAGTCTTATTGGGATGGGGACTGGAGCAGCTTATATCTTCAGCATCATTGCAGTGATTATGCCTGAAATATTCCCTGATGGATTCCGTGATTCCGAAGGACATGTCGGTGTTTATTTTGAAGCATCGGCAGTGATTGTGACTTTGGTTCTTTTAGGGCAAGTTATGGAGCTCAGAGCACGAGAACGTACCGGCTCAGCTATCAAAGCATTGCTTGATATGGCAGCCAAAACTGCCCGCGTCATTCGTGAGGGTGGTGCGGAAGAAGAAATCCCATTAGAAGATGTTCAAGTTGGTGATAAGCTGCGTGTGCGCCCCGGTGATAAAGTGCCAGTGGATGGCGTTGTCCTTGAGGGGCGGTCTTCAATCGACGAATCTATGATTTCTGGTGAGCCGGTGCCAGTTGAAAAAGTGGAAAGCGACACTGTAACTGGCGCTACAATAAACGGCACGGGCAGCCTAATTATTGAGGCCACGCGCGTGGGGGCAGATACTATGCTTTCACAGATTGTTGAGATGGTCGCCAATGCGCAAAGATCGCGCGCACCGATTCAGAAGTATGCTGATATGGTAGCGGGTTATTTTGTACCCGCGGTCATTTTGGTTGCGATTGCCTCATTTGTTTCTTGGGCGATCTGGGGACCATCTCCGGCTCTGTCCTACGGTCTTGTGTCTGCCGTGGCGGTGCTGATTATAGCATGTCCTTGCGCTTTGGGGTTGGCAACACCTATGTCAATCATGACGGCAACTGGGCGTGGTGCTCAAGCAGGTGTTCTTATCAAGAACGCTGAAGCATTAGAACGTTTTGAAAAGGTTGACACGCTGATTGTCGATAAGACAGGGACGCTCACAGAAGGTAAGCCTAAACTAGTCGCTGTGCTTCCCGAAGGGGGACATGATGAAGCTGAAGTACTACGCCTTGCAGCATCACTTGAGCGTGGCTCCGAACATCCTCTAGCTGAAGCAATTGTAAGTGGAGCGCAAGAACGTGGCGTGGAGGCGATTGACGCAACTGATTTTGAGGCAATTACAGGCAAGGGAGTGAAAGGTGTAGTAGGTGGTCGCCATGTTGCTCTGGGTAATGTCAGATTGGTCTCTGATATGGGGCTTGATGGCGGTGCTTTAACTGAGACCGCCAATGCGCGTCGTGATGAAGGTGAAACGGTCATGTTTGTTGTTTTGGATAATGCGATTGCGGGGTTGGTCAGTGTTGCTGACCCGATTAAGGAGACAACACCTGCGGCATTAAAGGAGCTGCATGAGTTAGGCTTCCGGATTATCATGGCGACAGGTGATAATGAACGCACTGCCAAAGCCGTAGCCGAACGGCTTGGCATTGATGAAATCCGTGCTGATGTTTTGCCAGAGGATAAAGCTATGATTATTAAAGAATTGCAGGATCAGGGAGTAAAAGTCGCCATGGCAGGTGATGGTGTGAATGATGCTCCTGCTTTGGCGCAGGCCGATGTCGGAATAGCAATGGGCACTGGCGCGGATGTGGCAATTGAAAGTGCTGGCTTTACCCTGATACAAGGTAACTTAGATGGCATTGTGCGCGCCCGCCGTCTGGTGTGTGCAACTATGCGCAATATACGCCAGAACTTGTTTTTTGCACTTATTTATAATGCTGCAGGTGTTCCGGTAGCTGCTGGTGTCTTTTATCCTTTCTTCGGCGTTTTGATAGGGCCTATGTTTGCTGCTTTTGCTATGAGCGCGTCTTCAATTTCGGTTGTTCTAAATGCGCTGCGCCTGCGCCGATTAAAGGTGTGAAGAAGAGGAGGGCTCTTATGAAAGTTGCTTATTTTGGCAAAGATATGTTTTTTGGCTGCTTGAATTTATTAAAATGCGAAGGGGCTGATGTTGTTGCGTTATTTACAGAGGAGTTTGCTGGCTATGATGAAGCTAGTAAAGTAAAGGCTATAGCCAAAACCTGTGGAGCAGAGCTTTTTCTCAATAAGCCGGAGCGTGCTGATATTGTGCAGTTGTTTGAAAAAGGGTGTGAGCTAATTGTATGTGCTGGCTATAAGTACAAAATTCCTGAGTGGGGCGGGGGGACTATAAAATATGCTTTGAACGTGCACCCTAGTCTGCTTCCAGTTGGAAGGGGAAAAATGCCGTTACCTGAAACGATT
>JALUYN010000173.1 GCA_027012915.1 Cellvibrionaceae bacterium | reverse complement strand
ATTCACGCCATGGGTCAGTCGCCAACATGGCACTGGAAATTGCCCGCGGCGTAGAGAAAATCACCGGCATTGAAGCGCGCCTCAGAACCGTGCCGCCCGTGTCTGCCACCAGCGAGCAAACCAGCAGCGATATACCCGACGAGGGAGCGCTTTATTGCAGCGAAGACGATTTACGTCATTGCAGCGGCCTGATCATTGGCAGCCCCACCCGTTTTGGCAATATGGCCGCACCTCTGAAGTACTTTCTCGACAACACCAGCAGTCACTGGCTCAACGGTGATTTGATCGGCAAACCGGCAGCAGCTTTTACCTCGAGCGCCAGTTTGCACGGCGGCCAGGAATCCACCTTGCTGACCATGTTGTTGCCCCTGCTGCATCACGGCATGGTTGTTGCCGGCCTGCCCTACAGTGAAACTGCGCTCACCCGCACCCAAAGCGGTGGCACCCCCTACGGTCCCTCCCATGTGGCCGGAGAAAATCAACAAACCGCCATTACCACCGATGAAAAACAACTGTGCGCCGCGCTGGGCAGTCGCATTGCACAGCTGGCCATGAAACTGCTCTAACCCCCAGCCTACAAATACGGAGACGCACTGTGACCGCGAACCACCCCATGCCACAAAACCTGATCGTTGGCCGCGCCCTAAGCTGGGCATTTCTGCTGGGCCTGATTCTACTCTACGCCTATACAGCTCTGTCACAGGAGAAATTCTCTCTGGTGCTATGGCTACTGCCGACAGCTTCTATCGCCATTTTTATCCCAGGTATGCTGGTGAACAGTCACCGCACCTATAACTGGCTGTGTTTTGCAATACTGCCGCACTTTACCGTGGGCGTGACCAACGCCATGTCACCAGAGCCCTACATTGGTGACTATTTTCAGGTGGCACTTAGCACCTGCTTGTTTGTCTCAGCTATGATGACCAGTCGCTGGATTCAAGCCTGGCAACATCAGTAGAACCAACCAGCACAACGAAACGTAACTGCAGAGACAGAAGAACTACAAGGACGAACTACCATGGGAATATTTAAACTGTTTTTCGTTACTATCTGGCGCTGCCTGACGTTCATTCGCAACAGTCTGGCTAACCTCCTGATACTGGTAATCGTCGTTGCCATTGCCGCAGCGCTAATCCCCAAAGAACCGCAACGCATGCCCGATGATATTGCCCTGCGCATTCACCCATCTGGCGTCCTTGTAGACCAATACACCTATGTCTCGCCGCTGAACCGCATCCTTGGAGGGCAACAGGAAATGCCCGCTGAGACCCGTGTTGATGAATTGGTAACAGCGATTACCCGAGCGGCGGTCGATCCACGCATTAGCTCACTGGTGTTGGAACTGGATGACCTGATCGGTGGAGGATTGAGTAAGCTGGAAGAAATCGGCAGCGCTCTTGAAACCTTCAAAGCCTCAGGCAAGCCGGTATACGCCGTTGGCAGCTATTTTTCGCAGGAGCAGTACTACCTTGCCGCCCACGCCGACAGCGTCTCGATGAACCCCATGGGAACAGTATTGATCACCGGTTACAGCAGTTACCGCAACTATTTTAAAGACGCCTTTGATAAGCTCGCGCTTAACTTCCATGTATTTCGCACCGGCGAGTACAAAGATGCGGTCGAACCCTTAATTGCAGATCACATGTCAGAAGCTTCCAAAGAAAACAACGGCAAGTGGCTTGGAGAGCTATGGCAAATTTATACGCAGAAGATCGAACAACTGCGTGACCTGAAGCCAGGTAGCATCAATCGTTTTATTAACAACTCCGACAAACTGTTGGCTCAGCACGAAGGCGATGGCGCCACCATGGCGCTGCAACTGGGCCTGGTCGATGAACTGGCCAGCGGTCGCGAGCAAATCCAGCAATTGCGCGATCGCCTAGGCGCTGAAACGGATGGTAGCTATCGTGCCCTGGATAGTCAGGCCTACCTTCATTACACCAACTCAGAGCAAGAACAATACCCGTCCAAGGTCGGCGTATTGGTGGCCTCGGGCACTATTCTCGACGGCTATCAACCCAGTGGGACCATAGGCAGCGCTAATCTGACGGATCTGATTCGCAGTGTTTCTGAGCGCGACGACATAAAAGCCCTGGTAGTAAGGATCGACAGCGGCGGCGGCAGCGCCTTTGCCTCCGAAGTCATTCGCGAGGAGTTACAAGCACTGCGCGATCAGGGTATTCCCGTGGTGATCTCGATGGGCAGCGTCGCCGCGTCAGGTGGTTACTGGATAGCCATGGCTTCCGATGAAGTCTGGGCGACCCCCAGTACCATCACCGGCTCTATCGGCGTATTTAGTGCTTTCCCAACACTGGAAAACAGTCTCGACAAACTGGGTATCAAGACCGATGGTATAGGCACCACCGAACTGGCCGGTGCACTGCGCGTGGACCGTCCCCTCACCCGGCAGGCCTCCAGCCTGATGCAACAAAGTGTCGACAATATCTATATGCGCTTTTTGGGACTGGTCGCCGAAGCTCGCGATACAACTCCCGAAGCTCTGCACACCATCGCTCAAGGCCGCGTTTGGAGTGGAACCACCGCACAGCAACTGGGGTTGGTGGATCAACTGGGCGATCTCTCTGATGCCATCGCCGCAGCGGCGGACAAGGCTGGCCTGGGTAATGCATACACCACCACTGAAGTTCGCGAGCCACTAAGTCCAGGAGAAATGCTTGCCGAGCAGCTCGCCAAAGATCTGCAACTGGAAAATCAGTCGTGGCTGAGCCTGCCTCACAGCGAACTGATTGCTCTACCCCAATCACTGAGCACCATCGCAAAGCCATTACTGTCACTGCAGACGCTATTGGAGCCCAATCGCGATCCAACAGCAGTATACGCTCAATGCATGGACTGCCTGGCGCCGTAAATCAGAACCAAATTCAGACCACAAACAACAAAAAGAACAGAGGAGAGGACATGCTGTACTCATTGGGAGATCGCAAAGCCGAATTGCGCGGAGAGCACCATTTTGTGGCGGAGAACGCCACGGTAGTAGGCTCCGTTGTACTGGAAAACAACGTCAGCATCTGGTTTAACGTAGTGATTCGCGCCGATTGCGACACCATCACCATCGGTGAAAACAGCAACGTTCAGGACGGCGCGGTACTGCACACAGACCCAGGTCTGCCGCTGACCAT
>JALUYN010000172.1 GCA_027012915.1 Cellvibrionaceae bacterium | reverse complement strand
GAACCCAGTGATTCATCACCATGGTGCCAAGATGAACAATGATTACCACTGATGCACCAGTCGCGGCGGAAATACCGCCGACAAATGCCAGTGTTGTCAGGGCTTTTGACTCTGTAAGCAGGGGGACGCCAAGGGTGAAATACTGGGCGGGCAACGGCACTTCCAGTTCGAATCCTGCCCAGAGTATAGGGAAAATGGGAATGGCCAATAGCAGCAGTAGTAGGGGGAAGCCCCAGCTCAGGGTCGATGCCACTTCCTCAGGTTTGGCCTTGATCGAGGCCATATGAAACAAATGCGGCAGTGTTACGGCAGAGGCAAGGAACACCAGCAGTAGGGTGTGAGATGAGGACTCTCGTGCGGGCTCGTGCAGCAACTCGAACTGCTCAGGATTGCTAATTAGCCAATGATCCAGATTGCCAAAGCTGCCAAACACGCCGTAGATCGCCAGCAGACCGATTGCTCCGAGAGCGATGACCTTCAGTAGGGAGTCCATGGCCATTGCCATAACCAGGCCGCTCTCGCCATCGGTATTGGTGCCGTAGATAACCGTGAATACGACGAGCATGGCGCAGTAGCCCAGTGCCACTGCGTCTCGAAACGCCAGTTCAGTGTTCGCAATGTGAACTTGAGTATTGGCGGTAATGATTTGTACTGTGTCTGCCACCACCTGGATCTGCAGGGCCAGAATGGGCAGCGAGGCCAGCACGATACAGAGTGTAGTAAGGGCTCCGGCCAATTGATTGTGATAGCGGAAAACCATCAGGTCTGCCAGCGAGCGAATACGAAAACGTCGCGCAAGTTGCACCAGTGGTACCAGGGCTACCGGGGCGAAGAAAAACAGGGCTCCAGCGCCGAGATAGTAGGCCAGAGCGCCATAGCCATACTGGAAAGCGAGATCCACCACGCCGTAATAGGCCCAGGCACTGATAACCACGCCTGTGGACAGGGTGTAGATGATGGGATGGTTGTTCCACGAGGCTGGGAAAAAGCCGCGGTCCGAGGCGTAGGCCATCAGAAACAAGCCGGCCATATAAAAGGCGACGATCAGGGTTACTTCTATAATGCTGAACGTCATTTCTGTTGCCTTCTCATCTGTATCACGAAGGCCGCGGCGATCAACAGGCTCCAGATAATGAAAGGGCGGTACCAGGCGCCCGCGGGGTTAATCACCCAGGTAAAGATGGTGGGTGAAAAGATATATACGATCAGCATCGACAGTATGAGCAGTCGCTGATTTTTCATAGTGGGTAGCAGCCTGGCAGTTGTATAGCGTGCATTGCACGGAAGGTCTCACGGGGAGGCATCTTACTGGAGTACGGTCGTTCCCGCTATCGCTCGGCGATGGTTCTGGTGTGTGGGACCTGTTCGCGTCGCCAGTGCGTGGTGGCCCAGTTCAGCAGTTCGCCGCAGTCGTTGCACTCCGAGCGTGTGGGTGGCTGCATGCCAAGTTGGCGCAGAGCTGTTCTCAAATTATCTGGTGCTTGAGAGTCGTCGATAGCCGGGGCAAAGGTCTGCTTGCTGAGCTTCTGGCCCTCGTTATTGATGACAACAGGCAGGTGTCCATATATGGGTTCGGCGGCGCTAAAGTACTTGAATAATTGCAGTTGTCGCGGAGTGGAAGACAGCAGGTCGCAGCCTCGAATGACATGGCTGATATTCTGGTGAATGTCGTCCACTGTCACTGCCAGCTGGTAGGCGAACAGGCCGTCCTTGCGAAGAATCACAAAGTCGCCACATTCTTCCAGTAGCAGATGCTGTTGAGGACCCTGGAATAGATCGTCGAATAGGATGGCAGTGTCTTGTACTTTGATGCGGGTGGCCACGGGACTGGTTTTGGCATGCAGGCTGCGGCAGTGATTGTCGTAGATGCCCCGCAGTTGCTGCACGCGTTGGCGGTTGCAATCGCAGGGGTAAGTAAGCTGTTGTTCGTGAAGTTCGTGAAGTGCTTCCTGGTAGGCGGGCAATCGTTGGCTTTGGTAGATGACATCCTGATCCCAATACAATTGATGGGCTTCCAGAGTGTTCAGTATGGAGTCTGCGGCGCCGGGCTGCTCGCGGGGTGGGTCCAGGTCTTCCATGCGCACCAGCCATAAACCTTGCTGATGGCGCGCATCCAGGTAGCTGGCTACAGCAGTAAGAAGGGAGCCTTGATGCAATTCTCCCGTGGGGGAGGGGGCAAAACGCCCGATGTAGCTCGGGCGTTTTAAGGAAGTGGCGCTCGCCATCGTCGACTGGGGGCTATGAGATTAGCCGCCGAGTTGTTTTTCCTTGATCTCATCGAGAGTCTTGCAGTCGATGCACTGGGTTGCAGTAGGGCGCGCTTCCAGGCGACGAATACCGATTTCAACACCGCAGGTTTCACAGTAACCGTAATCGTCGTTCTCGATCAACTCCAGGGTGCTGTCAATTTTCTTGATCAGCTTGCGCTCGCGATCACGGGTGCGCAGTTCCAGGCTGAATTCTTCTTCCTGGCTGGCGCGATCAGCTGGGTCAGGAAAGTTGGCCGCTTCGTCCTTCATATGGGATACGGTGCGATCCACTTCTTCCATCAATTCTTTTTTCCAGCTGAACAGCAATCCTTTGAAGTGCTCCTTCTGGTTGTCGTTCATGTACTCTTCACCCTTCTTCTCTTTATAAGGGGTGAATTCACGCAGTACAGTAGCGTCATTTTTCTTAGAGCTGGTGGGCATTGTTTTTGAGCCTCTGTTACGTCCAGTAATTACACGAGATCAGATGTTCGCTGATGGTCCATCGGCGGATTAATCCCAAAACCTATCAGATCTATATAGGCCCTTCCAGTGTTTTTGCTTGCAGTATTCTACTTGCGCAATCACAGGCCAGTTTCTGATCAAGGGCGCGGATACTGCTCCGCTTCAAGCCATCTGTCAACTGTCAATTGGTTGTAGTTTGACGGGGATGTCCTACACTGCGCCGTTTCGGCGTGTAAATCATAAAAGGAGTTCGTCCCGGTGAAGTTTGATCCCCCCTTGGAGCAGGCCACTCTATTGCGTCGCTACAAGCGATTTTTGACGGATGTGGAGTTGGGTGATGGCTCTGAAATGACTATCCACTGTCCCAATACGGGCTCGATGAAAGCCTGTTTGGCTGAAGGCAGTCCCTGTTGGTACTCGCGCTCGGATAATCCCAAAC
>JALUYN010000171.1 GCA_027012915.1 Cellvibrionaceae bacterium | reverse complement strand
CCGGGCAAGCGTCTGGAATCGGGCTATGTGTATGCAGGTAACCCAGCCAAACCCCTGCGCCCTCTGAAGGACTCGGAACGGGCCTTTTTCGAATACACCTCTGACAACTACGTCAAATTGAAGAACCAGTATCTGGAGTTAGGTGATAAATAGCTTCCAGCGGTATTCACCAAGCCCCCACAACATTCACAAAAACGAGAGAGTAACACTATGTCGACCATGACATTGGAACTGAAGGACGGCGTGCACGTTCTGACACTAACCAACAACGAAAATGAGAATTCCTTTACCATGGACGTGATCGACGAGTATCACGCCAAGTTAGACGAAGTAGTTGCCTACGAAGGCAATACCGCCCTGCTGATTACCTGTGAACACGAGAAAACCTTTTCCACTGGCATTAACCTGCAGTGGCTGATGAGCCAAAGCCCAGAAGGTGTGGCTGCGTTCGTCAAAAATCTGGAAAAGCTCTACTATCGCCTGACCATGCTCGGAATGCCTACGGTTACAGCCATCAACGGCAATTGCTATGCGGGTGCTGCGATTATGGTCACCGGTACCGATTTCCGCTTTATGCGCTCTGATCGCGGCCGTTTCTGTTACCCGGAAGTGAATATCCAAATTCCTTTCACTCCCATGATGCAGGACCTGATTGACCTGCTGCCCAACAAGCACGTTCTGAAAGAAATGGCACTGCTGGGTCGCGCACTGACCGGTGAAGAGTGCCTGGAGGCCAATGTGGTCGATGGTCTGTTCAGCCAGGAAGAACTGCAACAGAAGAGTTTTGAGTTCGCGAAAATGCTGGCAGAAAAGGATCGCAACACCTACACACAAATCAAATGTCAGATGCGCCCCAACATTGAGAAACACCGCGAGGCCATCTTTGCCGAATAAGTTGTAAGTTAGACAACGCGCTACTATCGGGGGGAGTTTTCAAGAGCAAGACTCCCCTTGTTTGTTAAAGAGCTCTACAGCGCCTCGCGCAGAGTCTTGATCACCGGAGCCGTCTCTGGTCGCACACCGCGCCAAAGGTAAAACGATTCTGCCGCTTGTCCAACCAGCATACCCAGCCCGTCCGCTCTCAGCGTACAACCCTGTTGCTCAGCCCAGCGCAAAAATACTGTGGGCTCAGCTCCATACATCATGTCATAGCATGCAGCATTATCGGCCAATAAGCGATCAGGCAACGGTGGCAAATCGCCACCAAGACTTGCCGATGTGCCATTAATCACAACATCAAATTGTCGATTGTTCAGCTCGTCAAAACCGCAGGCCTCTATAGCACCATAGCGCGCAAACGCGTGGGCTAAGTCCTCGGCCTTGCTGGCGGTGCGATTGGCAACAACCAGACACTGCGGTTTCTGATCCAAAACTGGCTGCAACACCCCACGCACGGCACCACCAGCACCCAATATCAACACCCGCTTGTCAGCGAGCTGCCAACCCAGGTTAGTGGTAATGTCCGAAACCATGCCAAAACCATCGGTGTTATCGCCCAGCACCGTACCATCATCCAGTAGTTTCAGAGTATTTACCGCACCGGCATTGGTGGCGCGCTCGGTGAGCTGATCAGCGTACTCATAGGCATCAAGCTTAAAAGGAACGGTAATGTTCAGACCTTTACCGCCTTTCTTGAAAAAGTGTTGAGCCGCTTGCTGAAACTCCGATTGGGGTACCTTTTGTTTCGTGTATTCAAGGCTCTCGCCGGTCTGCTTTGCAAACAACCCGTGAATCTGAGGCGACTTGGAGTGCTCAATAGGATTGCCAAAAACCGAGTATTGATCCATAGCTCGCTCCTACACCCAATCCCGATGTGGCAGAAACCTCTCGGTAAGTTCCGCTTCTGGAGATCCTGGCTCGGCTTGCCAGTTGTACTCCCAACGCACCAGAGGCGGCAAGGACATTAGAATAGATTCGGTGCGTCCACCGGTCTGCAGACCAAACAAGGTACCGCGATCGAATACCAGATTAAACTCCACGTAACGACCACGACGGTACAGCTGAAAATTCCGCTCTCGCTCTCCAAACGGTGTATCTTTGCGTCGCGCCAGAATAGGACGATAGGCATCGATGTAACTGTCGCCAACCGCGCGCATAAAAGCGAAGCTCTGTTCAAACCCCAGCTCATTGAAGTCGTCAAAAAACAGTCCGCCCACACCGCGGGCTTCGTCGCGGTGTTTGAGATAGAAATATTCATCGCACCACTTTTTAAAGCGTGGGTAGATATCGTCACCAAAAGGTTGGCAGGCCTCTTTAGCAGTCCGGTGCCAACTCAAGCAATCCTCTTCATTGCCATAGTAGGGTGTCAGGTCGTAACCGCCCCCAAACCACCACACCGGATCTTCACCCTCTTTCTCGGCAATAAAAAACCTTACATTGGCGTGGCTGGTTGGCACATAGGGGTTATGCGGGTGAATCACCAAAGACACTCCCATCGCCTCAAAAGAACGACCAGCCAACTCTGGACGATGAGCCGTGGCAGACGCCGGCAACTGATCGCCAAACACGTGGGAAAAGTTGACCCCGCCTTTCTCGATCACCACGCCATTATCCAGAACCCGAGTACGCCCACCACCACCGGCTTCTCGTACCCAGGAATCTTCTACAAATCCCGATCCGCCATCTTCCTCAGTGAGGGCTTCGCATATGCGATCCTGAAGAGCCATCAGGTAGTCTTTTACGGCTTGTTTATCCGGCTTGCTATCGTGCATCTGATACTTCCTTAACTGCTTCTAACGACCTGACCGGTCAGCAAATCTCTAATTTCGGAGGGATTTGTATTCCCGCCAACAATACCTGGCGTGATAACGTCGACACTGTCGCCAAAATAGCGGCGCACCTGCCAATTGGTCATCGCAGGTTGCAGTCCCTGAGGATTGGCCGAAGTGGATACAATCGGACCCCCAAAGGCACGACACAGGCCCGCCACCAACGGATGGTCAGTAACTCTTAGCGCCACTGAGGTAAACTTGCCCTTGATCCAGTCAGGCACCTGATCCTCGACGTCTGGAACCAACCAGGTGTAGGGGCCGGGCCACGTGGCGGCCATGGTGTCACGCTGTTGCTGGGTTAAGGGCTGCAACAGAAAATCAAACTGATCCATGGATGCTGCAACCAGAATGAGCCCTTTTTCCATACTGCGCTGTTTCAGC
>JALUYN010000170.1 GCA_027012915.1 Cellvibrionaceae bacterium | reverse complement strand
ATGTCGCCGTGGAATCATCGCAACTATTATCCGGGGATGGCTACGAACGCTACGTTAAGCCCTTTCGCACTGTGGAAGATATTCACGTAAATGCCGCAGTGTTGGCGTATCTCTATGGCGTTGCACAGCGTTTTCGCTGGCCGCTCGAGATTCAGGAGAGCCTGTTGTTGCTGTTGCTGGAGGCGCGGGAACTGTCCACGTGGGATCCCTCGAGTGTTCACGGACACCTCTTGTTAGAGGTACATCTGCAACAGGTGGCACGGCTTGTAGAGGATGTTCAGCCCTTGTGGGGCGCGGAGTCCTGCGAAGAATCTCAGCGCTGGCGGCGTGACAAAAAGCTATTGGGTGTGGCTGCAAGCATGCGAGAGCAGCGGCTCAAGAAAGCCCGCGCAATGGTGGCGGGCTGAATATCCAAACGGTGTTTTAGAACGTAAGCGCTGTTATACACGGTTCGCGCTTATGTCCAACCAGATTCAGAGATTGTAATTTACGGTCAACTTGAGATAGCTGAGACCATCTTCTCCCTGATCACGGTCATAGTCCATGCGCGATAGTTGTAGTCGCGAGGAAAGGCCTTTGATTTCCTGAAAGCGGTAATGCACATCCAGCGTCAGCTCGGTGGTGCCGTCCAGGTCCAGCTTAAAGCCTGGAGGGCCGCTGTTGATTCGGCCTTCGTCGCTCTGCGACCAGTATCCCAGGGTCAGTGAGGTGCGCAGGCCGTTGATATCCCAGTGTGGTTTCAGTGTAAGAGATGTGGTTTCGGTACCGGCAATATACTCAGAATCCGTAAAGGTCACTGTATAGGTTTTAAACCATGGTACGTGCCCCAAACTGCCCGGCAGATTGTTGTCATCACTGACCCGGGCGTGGGCCAGGGTGGCGTGAAGTTTATCGAATTGATAACCCGCTTTGATACTCCAACTGTGGGCGCTGTCGGCCTCATCAAAGCGAGCCCCCATATATTTGGCGCCAAGGTTGATCGCGCTGTCGGGAATCTTGTAGTCCGTCGCCACGAAGCCGACGCGGTAGGGGCCAATTGCTGCTACTGCCGTAGGGAGATCACCGATAGGTTCGTCACTGTCGTTGTGGAGCCACTGGGCTTCCAGTGTCAGATTGGCGAAGCTACTGTTTTTTAGGTGCAGAGAGTAAACCGGCGCGCTGAAGTAGTCGTTTTCCTCGTTTATCGAGTTGCGCAGTGCATCACCGCCCTGGCGTTTGATCCAGCTATCGATATACATCAATTGCAATTGCGTGTGGGGTAGATCGCTGTTGCGGACTACCACGGCGTCGAAGGCGTCGCGCATGGGGAACTCAATGCTGCTGATGACCAGTGGGGTCACGATACCCTGGCGTCCAAGGCGCACTTGGGTATTGGTATGGGCCGGATCAAATTGATAATCAATGTAGGCCTGATGCACTTCGGTGGCGGTAACGGTGTTGCGAGCATCGTCCTCGGTGGTCAGATCTCCCTCGTGCTTATGAATCTTCCAGTCGATACCTGATTGCACGCCCAGCCCAATTTGAAAACCATGAAAGCGCTTGGTGGTGTAGGTCAGTGCGAGGGCACTGCTGGCGGAATGGGCATTGTTAAAGGGGCCCGCGGCAGGGCCGGCATCGGTCTTGGAACCGAAGGTTGCGACATTGCGTATTTCGCCGTCCCATTGACCCTGGCTCATGGCCTCTAACCACGAAGTGTTTTCGCCATAACTCAAGGAGCTGAATAGCGGAAGTGACAGCAGCAACAGGCGGATAGAGGGGATGGTTTGCATAGTGAGGCTCAGGCAGCGGGTTGACGTGCGCCGATTGTAACCGAAACTTTGTTGTCGCAAAGGGAAGCTCGGAACCGGTGCCTCATGGTTTGCGATAGATCAAGCGAAACGGCGACTGGTTTGAGTTCTACAGTTTTTTGAAAGCCGCGAGTCGCACTGCTTCGCCGTCAAATTCCAGCTGCAGCACTTTTAGGCGAACGTCAAATTTCTCGCCGGACTTGGACATGGCGGTGATTGTGTAGTCCACATCACCGTGGGTTTGCATGTTTTCTTGCATGGTGATGAGAGACTCGGGTGCGTAGAGTTTCCAGGATTTTGAACCGATCAGTTCATCGATGCTGTAGCCCGTGATATCGCTGGCCGATTGATTGGCGTCGAGAATATGGGTGTCTTGATGCAGTATTTGTCCATGCAGCCCTTCGCCTTGCAAAAGGGCGCATTCATTGGGGAAATTCTCCAGTGTGACCTTGGGCCAATCCATTACGTGTGTCAGACCTTGCAGTTAAGTAGTCCTGACAGTTTAGCATGACGAAAACAACGTCACAGCCCCGGAAAGGTTTTCATTATGAGGCTTGTACCTTGGCATCGATCTCACTATGACGGCCCCAAATAACCCAAATACAAAGGTGCGCCAGATCAACTACGAATTTCGAAGGATGGATTATAGTCAAAGAGAATGGCGGCGAAGGGGCCTGATAGATGGGTGTCAATATTACCAAGGGGGAGTTCAAAACCGGCGATTTGGCTGCATCGGAGTATGCCCTGCAGAGCAATCTGAGGACGCTGGCCGGTTTGCTGAATAATCCTGAATTTGGCCACCTGCGCGCCGGCAGGCCTGCGTTGGGTGCAGAGCTGGAGATGTACATAGTGGATGGCGACGGTCAGCCATTGGGCATCAACGAAGCTCTGGTTGCCGATGCGGATGACCCTCTGTTGTCGCTGGAATTAAATCGCTACAACCTCGAATACAACCTTCGCCCATACAGTTTCTCTGAGGCGGCATTTGAAGCCACCGAGCGGGATATGCTGCAGCAGCTTGCGAGGCTCAATCAACTGGCGGAGCAGCGTTGCGGCCAGGTCTTGCCCATAGGTATTCTGCCTACCTTGAAGCCCGGTCACTTTGGGCCGTCGATGTTAACGCCGCAGCAGCGTTATGTGTCGCTGGTGAAGCAGCTGAGTCGCAATCGGGGAGAGCAGTTCCGGATTCATATCGACGGCCAGCAGCCGCTGCGGGTGGCGATGCCGGATGTCACTCTGGAGGGAGCCAATACGTCGTTCCAGATTCACTATCGGGTAGAGCCGCAACGCTTTGCCGACACGTTTAACGCGTTTCAACTGGTGACACCTCTGGTCGTGGCGGTGGCAGCCAATTCTCCGGGATTGTTC
>JALUYN010000169.1 GCA_027012915.1 Cellvibrionaceae bacterium | reverse complement strand
ATTTGAGCAGCCGTTACAAAGTTTAGTGAAAGTTCAGCTACTAGACCTACTCAGGTCTGATTTGACAGTTACGCGCCTGCGAATCTCCCAGTTTGCACGAAAAGAGAAAATAATCCCGCTCGATCACCTGGGAGAGCAGTCGTTGAAGTTGAAAAATCTCTGAAGCCATAGAAACAAAAAGGCTTAAGTGTTCGTCACTTAAGCCCTAGAAAATACCTATGCAAAGTATACTTTGAGGAAGAAGGCTACTTTGCCAGATACTTGATACCCCTATCCAGACCTTCCAGGGTCATTGGGTACATATGTTGGTCCACCAACTGACGGGTCAAATCGATGGTTTGGGTATGAGCCCAGTATTTTTCTGGCGTTGGATTTAACCAGATGACCTTATTGTAGGTATCGGTCAAGCGTTTCATCCACACCTGCCCCGGCTCCTCATTCATATACTCGACGCAACCGTACTGACTGACGATTTCGTAGGGAGCCATGGAGGCATCCCCTACAAAAATTACCTTATAATCGCTCGGATAGGTGTGCAAAACATCGTACAACGATGTGGTATCCGTGTTGCGACGGGCATTGTCTTTCCAGACGCGCTCATAGATAAAGTTATGGAAATAGAAATACTCCATATGCTTGAACTCGGTCTTACAGGCCGAGAACATCTCTTCGCAGACCTTGACGTAGGGATCCATAGAGCCGCCCACATCAAAAAACAGCAACACCTTAACTGCGTTATGACGCTCGGGCACCATTTTGATATCCAGGTACCCGGCATTGTTGGCGGTAGAGCGAATGGTATCGTCCAGGTCCAGCTCTTCGGCTGCACCGGTACGGGCGAACTTACGCAACTTTCTCAGGGCAACCTTGATATTACGGGTTCCCAATTCCACCTGATCATCGAGGTTTTTAAACTCGCGCTTTTCCCAGACCTTGGCCGCTGATTTATTGCGGCTCTGGCCGCCAACACGAATGCCTTCAGGATTAAAACCGCTATTGCCAAACGGTGAGGTACCGCCGGTACCAATCCATTTGTTGCCACCCTCGTGGCGCTTTTTCTGCTCTTCCAGACGCTTTTGGAACTCTTCAATAAGCTTCTCCAAACCGCCCAGCGACTCGATCTTGGCCTTCTCCTCTTCACTGAGCTGTTTCATAAACTCAGCGCGAGTCCAATCATCAGGGATCAGAGCCTCGACAATGCCCTCGAGATTTTCGAGACCTTTAAAATAGGCGCCGAAAGCGCGATCGAATTTGTCGTAGTACTTCTCGTCTTTGATCAGACACGCCCGGGAAAGTAGATAGAAATCATCCACGCTGCCAAAGGCCAGCTTTTTCTCCATGGCTTCCAGTAGTACCAGAAGCTCCTTCAGAGAAACTGGCACTTCCGCCTTGCGTAATCCGTAAAAGAAATTAACTAACATGGATGACTCCGCTGTTTTATATTTCGGGATTAACTTTTTTCAAGCGTACTGACGTATCAAGCGTTTTGACGACGGGTCATAAAGGCCAGACGTTCCAGCAAGTGTACATCCTGCTCGTTCTTCAGCAATGCACCGTACAGCGGTGGAATTGCCTGACGCACATCGCTGTTCTGCAAGACTTCATCGGGAATATCGTCCGCCATCAGCAGTTTCAGCCAATCCACCAGCTCAGAGGTAGAAGGCTTCTTCTTCAAACCTGGAACCTGGCGTACATCGAAAAAGATATCCATGGCGTCTTTCACCAGAGACTGCTTAATGTCCGGGAAATGTACATCGATGATCTGCTTCATGGTGTCGCGATCAGGGAAATTGATGTAGTGGAAGAAACAGCGACGCAGGAATGCATCAGGCAGTTCTTTTTCGTTATTACTGGTGATAATTACAATCGGACGATGCTTGGCCTTAATGGTTTCGCCAGTCTCGTAAACAAAGAACTCCATCTTGTCGATTTCAACCAACAGATCGTTAGGGAATTCGATGTCTGCCTTGTCGATCTCGTCGATCAGCAATACCACTTGCTCATCAGCTGAAAAAGCCTCCCACAACTTACCCTTTTTGATGTAGTTGGAGATATCGTGAACCTTGTCGTTACCCAGCTGGGAATCACGCAGACGGGATACGGCGTCGTACTCGTACAGTCCCTGTTGTGCCTTGGTGGTGGACTTGATGTGCCACTGAATCAGGCGCATGCCCATAGAGTTGGCCACTTGCTCAGCCAACATGGTCTTACCCGTGCCCGGCTCACCTTTAACCAACAATGGCCTTTGCAGCGCGACAGCGGCATCTACCGCCATTCTCAGATCGTCCGTGGCAACGTATTGTTCTGTACCTTCAAACTTCATGAATCAAACTCCCCTGGAATTCACAAGATGTTTATTTAATCAGCAAGACGAACACGCCACCCTCGCCAAAGCGGGGATCTATTTAATGAGCGACCGAGATATTCAGGATTCCCACCTTCGCGGGAATGACGGTTTAGCCTAAGTGAACAGTATTGCCTTAAAATTCGGCGAATAGCTTACCACAACAGTGGGAGAAGCAGGTGTCAAAGTGCGCCGAATACATTAACCGATTAGGCCAGTTGTGGTGTTTTCGAGGCCTTTGGGTCACGTACCATCAGCAACAATTTGCGCCCCTGCTGGCGGTAGCGCATCAGCGGTGCACAGATATAATCCGGCAGCCCATCAGGTTCAACCACCTGAAAACCCGCAGCACTGTAAAAACCATCAAGGTGGGAAAAGGGATAACAATAACAGTGGATGGTATCGAGAAACTCGCGCATACCGGCCAGCAAAAAGCCACCTACGCCCTGACGTCGCAGCTCCGGCGCGACGCACATGCTGCGCAGGAAGTAGCTTCCAGAGGATCGTTCCTGTAGCCGCACTGCGGCCACAATCGCTCCCGCCCTGCGAACAACATAGACAATGTCTCCACGACCGGCCTTGGCCGAATCACCACACCGTTTGTAGAATTTGTTCACCAACGGTAGCTGTATTGATTCCAGCTTGGAAACACTGTCCTCTTGAGTGGCCACAGCTAAGCAATCCCCGACTTATTCCTTTTTGTCGTCGCCATCGGAGATCAGGTCGTCCAGTGAATCCGGGGAGAAATCGTCCAGAGAGAACCCCGGACTATCATCCGAAGCCTCATCCATAACGTCTAAATCAGCTTCCGGCATCAGCTCGGGCTCTTCAGGGG
>JALUYN010000168.1 GCA_027012915.1 Cellvibrionaceae bacterium | reverse complement strand
AATCCTGCTAGCCTGTCTCGCATAATTCGACCGGTAGTATAAGCCTCCGCAAGCCGCTCTGTTCTCAGATCTCCTACCTGTTGAAAGGCGTAATACCAACCCCAATCGAATCCATCACCAGCCTTGGTGTAACCTTTCCACTCAGGATAGCGCTCAAAGAAAGGTTCCATCGTACCTTCAACGGGCAGATCCCAGGCGTCGTTTACCGCCTCGCGCTGAGTCATTAGAATTTCTGCACCGGAGGGAACTGGTACTATACGATCAATCACCACGCGACCAGCAGCAGGGATCACCGCAGTTAGCAATATCCAAACGCCAATAAGGCTTGCCAGAATTACCGCCGCAGAGCGTTCCCAGCTCGCAAACCAGAGGCATATATACGTCCACAGTAGTGTATATGCGAGAAGTAAAAACGCAGTAGCAATAAGAGTAAGCATATCTGTACCACTCGCGATACCCGCTATAAATAGCGGTACAAGAGCAGCGATAAGAATACCAATCGACTTCGGCAAAGCTCTTCGCCACCATAGTGAACCACTACTGCCGGCCGTTGCCATCAACAGATTGAAGCGTCCTGCCGTGCGTTCACTTGCCTGAACATCGTGCAAAAGAAAGATGAGAATCAGAGGCAGCACAAAGGCCGCAAGAAAGGCGAAGTCGAAACGCCCGATTAAGGCCAATTCCGGGTTACCCGGATCGTGCTCGTAAATCTGCCCCTCGAGCGCGAGCATGCGCATTCGATGCTTCCAAGTAGATGTATCTCGCTGCCCCATAGCTGCAAAAGCAAAATCGGAAGGAGGATCATAGGTCAGTTGAAAACTGTAGTAAGCCGCACTGCCCCAACTGTTTTGCTTGGTAAACTCAGATTCTCGGTCTTGCTGGTCAATCAACATCAGGCGTTCGATGGTCTTCTGCTGCTGTTTAACTTCTGACAGGCCCGACCAAACTGCAAATGTAGAAAAACAGGCAACCATCAATACCCATACAATAAAAGCGCGATCTCGCAACACAAAACGAATCTCGCGCTCCAAAGCACTGGATTGATTCATGGCTTCAATCTCCCAGATATCCAGAACAAAAGCACGAACAAAAACATCAGCCAACTCAGAAGCATCGCAATCGACGAACTGGCATTAGCCAATCGTACCAGTGAGTTTGCTGGCTCAAAATGGAATTCATCAAGCAGCTGCCAATTTGCTGCATCCATACGTGTTCGATTAAAAGATTCCTCATCGCGATTGCGATTAATATCATCGACATAGGAAAGCTGCTCCGCGTGAACCTGGTTCAACCCCGAAACGAACTCAAACCTTAACTCTTCAGCCTCGCGAAGGAATCGATGGTAGTGTTCAAGATCTGTACCGGACACTGTGCGAGAGGCAACCGCAACTGCCAGTGCCGGCGATAGCCACCCCTGACTCGCCAGAAATTTGGCCTGACTCGATTCTGCCTCCATACGTCTTTTTGCATAGACGTTCAGTGTCTCGGTTAACTTCTTCTCCGCAAACTGCGCTAGAACGCCTCGGATGTTGACGTCCAAGTCCTCAAGGCGGTCGACACCTTGTTCTGCCAACAAACTAGATTGCACATCGCTGTATACCGAGTCATCAACATCGTGCCCATCTCCCAACTCCTGCACTTCGGCAATCATAGTGAGTTCAGTTTCTATTTTTCCGGCAACCGGTAAAGCGCGAGAAGCCATATCCACAGCAACGGCGGGAAGAACAAGCGTCAAAACAAGCCACAAGGTCGCCAACGCTGCAACAACCGTAGAACGTTTTTCAAACGTCAAAGACATCAACAATGTAAGGCAGGCCCAAACCGAGAGGTACAATAGATAGACCATCACCAAGGAGGCGGCAGCCAGTGAACTCGCCCCGTTCGCAATCGAAATCAATGCACTAACTGTCAGCGGCGCCAACAATAGCAGTACAAACAGAAACAGAGCCAAGAACTTGCCCATAAAGAGCGTGCGACCACTCACGCCCTGGGACAGCAATGGCACCAAGGTTCGCGCTTCGCGTTCGCGAATAATGGCACTGTGCCCTAGTAAGATAATTAGCAAAGGCGCGAGTATCTGATAAATCATGGCTGGAGTCAGTGCAGACATACCACCAAGATCAGCGCTCGCAGCCGACTCTGAGAAGGTTGCCGAGTTTTGCCGATGCCCTTCCAGAAACATCACCTTTCCTGTTACCGCATCCAGCCCTGGATCAAATAGGGACAGCGGCATGGGCGTGCGAAATATGTAGTGTCCGTAGTGGATCATTCGATGGGGATGGCGATCGGGCTGCGATAGAAATGTTTGCTCTGACTCAGCTTGGTGATGTGCGCGCTCATAAGCCTCCGCCTGCATACGCAGGGCAGTCAGCAAACTGACCGAGGTAAGAATGATCGCAAAAAGTGCGACGACGGTTATCACCAGGCGGGAGCGCCGCCACTGGCGCCATTCAGCCCCTGCAATAATCAATGTTGGACTCATGCTGCGTGCTGCTCTTTAGAATCTTTGCCTGAAAAAGCGCGATGGACTGTCTCGGTCTCAATCCTGCCACCCTGTGGTGCTGAAAACTCACCGACCAATTTGCCACCGCGAAGCAGGCCTATCCGGTCGGCCACCTGACACGCACCGTAGACGTCATGGGTCACCATCAGTACCGTCTTACCGGAGTCGGCCAAATTGCGAACGAGATCGTGGAACTCATCAATAGCGCTTGGATCGAGCCCTGACGTCGGCTCGTCTAACAACAAAATATCGGTATCGCGAAGAATAGCCAATGCAATCGCTACTTTCTGACGCATACCTTTGGAATAACCTTTAAGCTTCCGGCTTCTGGCTTCTGGCTTCATGATCGAGTGAAACTCGATCAAGCGCAGAATCCATCGCAACCATGTCATCGGGAATCCGCGCTAGCTGCAAAAAGTAGCGGAGATTTTCATAGGCATTCAGGTGTTCATAAAGTGATGCCGATTCAGGAAGATAGGCTATCGATTCTCGAGCGGCTTTAAGGTTGTTAGCCACCGCCTTGCCCTTCACAGATATACTGCCACCCGAGGGCGGCAAGAATCCTAGGGCCTGTTCACACTAATTAGCCTATCAGCAATCAATGAGAAGTTGATAAAGAACCTGAATACGACATCAAGTTTATCAAAACGGCTAAAAATTCTACGAAATCCTTTCAGTCG
>JALUYN010000167.1 GCA_027012915.1 Cellvibrionaceae bacterium | reverse complement strand
TGTAACTTGATGACATGACAACCCATAAAGATCTGACAGAGAGCAATATTCCCGTAACCTATACCCGCATGGTGGCGCGTGAGATGGGCTTGCAAGAACGGGAATTGCCAAAGCTATTGTGGAATACCGGTTTAGGGCCCGCTGACATCACCCGGGACAGCACACTGATTTCCGCAATTCAGCAGAACCAGATAGCGCGCAATGCACTGCGCATGAGCGGCCCCTGGTTTGGCCTCAACGTCGGCACACGATTGACGCCGCCCACTCATGGGGCCATTGGCTTTCTGGCCCACAGCAGCCCCAATCTCAGAACCGCACTGCACGCCTTTCAGGAATTTCTTCCCAGCCGCATTCGCTTTTTGAGCATTCAACTTGATGAGACGTCCAGCGATCTCGAGTGTGTTTTTGAGATCAATCTTGGCAGCGATTCGGTTATTCACCGCTCACTGTGCGAAGTGATCGGGCTTTCGATCATGTCTCTGGTGGAATTTGTTCTGGGGGAACCACTGCAGCGGGGAGCCGCTTATTTCAACTATCCGGCACCCAGTTACAGAGACCGATACCAACAGCACTTTTCTTGCCCGGTGTATTTTGACGCACCAGAATCCAAACTGGTGATCCCACTGGAACTGTGTGACCTTCCGAGCACCTCAGCGGACCACGACGCCTACCATTTTGCTCTGAAGCAATGTCAGGAGATGCTGGAGCAGTTACCCAACACCCAGGACACCACCAAAAACCGGGTTATCAATTTGCTGCTGTCGCGCCCACCGAGTCAGTGGTCTGAAGAGAACATCGCCGCCCACCTGTTTATTTCCAAGCGCACCCTGGCACGTCGACTCAAAAAAGAGAATACGGGTTTCTGGCAAATCAAGGACGACCTGCGAGCCTCCATGGCCGCCAGCTATTTGCTGGAATCCAAGCTTTCAATTGAAGCCATCGCCATGCTACTGGCCTTTCACGATGCCCCCAATTTTCGCCGAGCGTTCAAACGCTGGCACGGAGTGGCGCCCAGTGCTTATCGCGAGAAGCATCTCACAACAGCGCAGCCATCGACGGATTAGAATTTAAAAGGGTGATTTCCACAGGGACTATTGGCTACGGCCTGCTACAACCCATGAGCAACAGACAAATCATTCTTGTAACCGCGATTCGCGGCCTCCCTGTGGAAATCAAAAAACGTCCCACCAGGGGAAGTAATCTGACTCATAAGATGTCAACACATAAATGTTATAACATAACAATTACAGTTTGGAGTCAATGTCATCCATCTCTTGCAGAAACTTACTCGCAACACGAATTGATTTATCCCACAAACACAGGCTGGCGCTTGCGCCCCCAACTCCCAGGCTGCTTTTCAAACACACCGGCGATAGTGGTGCCGCAATAACCGCAATGACCGTCCGCCAAATGCCACTGCCCCAACTCATACCAATCACGCTCGATCAGCAGCTGCTGACACTCAGGGCAATAAGTACTGCCGCCGGAGGTGTCGTTGATATTGCCGGTGTAGACATAGTGAAGGCCGGCGCGCTGGGCTATGTCACGTGCCAGGAAGAGACTGGCTGCTGGCGTGCGTTGTCTATCGCGCATCTTCCAATCCGGGTGAAACGCCGAAAAGTGCAGCGGCACATCGGGGCCCAAATGCTCCATCACCCACTGGGTTAGCAATTCCAACTCGCCCTGTGAGTCGTTTTCGCCAGGAATCAACAGCGTGGTAATTTCCAACCACACACCGGTTTCGCGATGGATGTATTCCAGCGTTTCCAGCACCGCCTGCAATTGACCGCCGCACAGGGTTTTGTAGAACTTCTCCGTAAACGCCTTGAGATCGATATTGACCGCATCCATTTCAGAGAAAAACTCTGCGCGAGGTTCATCGCAAATGTAGCCAGCGCTGACGGCCACCGATTTTACACCGCGCTCGCGACTGGCTTGAGCCACATCTACTGCGTATTCCAGAAAAATCACCGGATCGTTATAGGTATAGGCGATACTGCGGCAGCCATGATCCAACGCGGTTTGCGCCAGCGCTTCGGGCTGTGCCTGGCTGGCCAGACGATCATCCTCCCGCGCTTTGCTGATATCCCAGTTCTGGCAGAATTTACAGGCGAGATTGCAGCCCGCAGTACCGAACGACAGTATGGGCGTGCCCGGTAAAAAATGATTCAGCGGTTTCTTTTCGATGGGATCGATACAAAAGCCACTGGAACGTCCGTAGCTGGTCATCACCATCTGTCCGTCATGTACAGCGCGGACATAACACAGACCAGCCTGTCCCTCGCGCAAATGGCAAAAACGCGGGCATAGCCGGCATTCGACGCGGCCATCCTCCAGAGTTCGCCAATAGCGAGCTGGGACGCGCGATTGCTGCTCTGTCATGGAATCCATAGTCACACTCCTGCGACCTGCATTGGCTGCTACACTCAGTATAATTAATAGATGAGGGCTAATGCGTGAAAATCAAAGCACCTGCAGTAGCTGGCACCTTCTACCCCCTTGATGCACGCGAACTGGCGCACACGGTAGAAACTCACTTGCAGCAGAATCCGTGTCAGGGTCCTGCCCCGAAAATCCTGGTTGTGCCACATGCGGGGCTGATCTATTCCGGCCCCATAGCCGCACGGGGATACAATACTGTGGTGCCGATTCGTCACGATATCCAGCGGGTGGTCGTACTAGGCCCCAATCACCGGGTAGCACTGCGCGGCATCGCCAGCCTATCGGCCGATTACTTCGCCACTCCCCTGGGCAATGTATCGGTGGATCGCGACGCCATCGAGTGTCTGCTCAAACAGCAACTGATCTCCGAAAACGACGTTGCCCATCGCCAGGAACACTGTATAGAAGTTCAACTTCCCTTTTTGCAGTCGGTACTGCCGCACTTCAAATTAATCCCCCTGCTGGTAGGACAGTGCAGTCCGCTACTGATCTCCAGTCTGCTACAGGCACTCGACGATGAGCACACTCTGTTTGTTATCAGTACAGACCTGAGTCACTACCAGAGCTATCAGCAGGCCAGAGCCACAGACAAACACACGCTCGACAAGATACTGCAGCTCGATAGCACCCTTGAAGGTGAAGAAGCCTGCGGCTGCCAGGCATTGAACGGTGCTCTGTTGTTTGCACAGCACCACCAATACCAGGCGGAACTGCTGGACATTCGCAACTCCGGCGACACCGCC
>JALUYN010000166.1 GCA_027012915.1 Cellvibrionaceae bacterium | reverse complement strand
TGGATGCTGTCCCACTCTTCAGTGAATGATCAGGACGAGACCTCCTTTAATCTCAACACTGGCACCGGCAATATTGCCCTGCACGCCGATGGTTTTTGGCGTGAATCCAACGACTATGACGTTCCTACTTCCCCGGAAATCGATGAAGACCACGGCGAGCGAAGCGTTGCCAGCACCGGAGAGGACTCCGAAGGTTTCACCGTCGGCGCAAGCTACCTTCTCGACAACGGGCATGTGGGCTTCTCCTACGGCAGACTGGACCGTGACTATGGCGTTCCTGGACACGCCCATGGTGAAGAAGAGCACGACGACGATGATGACCACGAAGAAGAGGAAGAAGTAGTAACTCTGGGCATGAAACAGAATCGCTATCAGGTAATCAGCGAGCTGAGCCTGGATCACGATTTTTTCAGCGACTTCAAAGCGCGCATCGGACATACCGACTACGAGCACACCGAATTTGAAAACGGCTCCACCGGCACCACCTTCAGCAACCAAACTACGGAACTGAAGCTGGAACTGCTGCACAAGCCTTTTTACGGCTGGAACGGCGGTCTGGTATTCGACTACAAAGACACTGACTTCTCAGCCAAAGGCGAAGAGGCTTTCGCACCTCCTTCAGAGAGCAAAACATTTGCCGTAGCAGCGATTGAAGAACGTCACTTTGGCGATGTACTGGTTCAGCTGGGCGCGCGAATCGAACACGTCAACATCAAAAGCAACAACATAGAAATCCCCGAGGTGGAATTTCATCACCACGATGACGACGATGCTGGCGGCGCGCACGACGATGACGACCACGATGAAGAATCGTTCTCCTTTGATGAAGACTACACCCCGTTCAGCCTCTCTGTGGGTGCCGTATGGGAATTCAAACCCGGCTTCAACGTCGGCGTATCCTTTAGCCACGCCGAACGTGCACCTTCGGCGGCAGAATTACTGTCCTACGGCCCTCATATTGCCACCGGCACCTTTGAGATCGGAGCTCTGTTTGAAGCCCACGAGGAAGACGACGAGGTACACTTCGAAGCAGTCGGCGGCAAGCCCAAGATGGAGAAGTCCAACAATATCGACCTGACCTTCCGCAAGTACGAAGGGGACGTGGGTATTATCCTGAACTTGTTCTACAACGAAGTGGATAATTACTACGCTCAATTTGATACTGAGCTTTTTGCCGAAGCCGGTCACGGTGATGACGCTCACGATCACGCGGGTGAACTGCCGGTATATCTGTTCCAGAGTGAAGACGTAACCCTTACCGGTTTCGAGGCGCAAACCATCTGGCAGATCAACTCAAACTTCAAGACAACGGTATTTGCAGACTATGTGCGCGCAAAATTGGATGATGGTGGCGACCTGCCCCGCATTCCGCCAATGCGTTTTGGCGCCAGCGTAGATTACGTTCAGGGTCGCCTGTCCAGCAATCTTAGCTGGACCCGCTACAGCGATCAGAATAATAACGCCGAGTTTGAAACGGATACCGACGGCTACGACTGGGTCAATGCCCACATCAACTACCGCGTTCCTTTCAACTCCACGGAAGTGACGCTGTTTGTTAAGGCTGAGAACATTACTGATGAGGAAGCGCGTGTACACTCTTCGTTCCTCAAAGATCAGGCACCTCGTCCTGGCCGTAATATTCAGGTAGGAATCCGCGGTTCCTTCTAAAACCGCAAGCGGCCTCTCGACTGGTAACCAGCGAGAGGTCGTCCATATAGCAAACTATTTAAAATCCCTAAGAGACCAGGGCTTTAGGGAGCATCCACTTTGGCAACCGACTTTTTAGCCTGGATGTATATCACACTGGACCTCTGAACAACTTCACCCTTGTGAAGACCACTTACCTTGATCTTGATAT
The DNA here is from genome assembly GCA_027012915.1 of Cellvibrionaceae bacterium. Next base: position 1,329 of record JALUYN010000166.1, on the reverse strand, counting down.
TGTTGAAGCCGGGCTTGTCGAGAGTAAAGCTCACTTTGACAGAGCCATCAAACTTATCGAGTTCAATACTCTTCTCTTTCAGAGTCACGCCAACAGTACTGCTTAACTCCATACGCACGTCTTTTGAAAACCAGGGGCGATCGTACTCAATGGTAATGTCTGACTCAGCGCCCAGCTCCGCCTTGGCCATGGAACGATGCTTTACTTTAAATACCGGCTCCGGAGTGGCTAGTCCCGCCAAACGAATAACCGTGCCACCAATCAGACCAAATTCCCCTGGATTGATATAGATATCATGGGCACCGCAAGCCAGCGGTTTGTGCGCAACCAAAGACAGACAAAAAAGCAGGGTGAGCGAAGCAATTTTTTGAATCATAAAGAGCAAATTATTCAACTACACAATGCTCAAAATATACACAACCAGCCGCGGTGCCTCAAACTCTAGCTCCCCAACTTTGCATTTCTGTATGCCATAAATGACGGGACGGCTGCGGCGGTTGCCGTCGCTCCGATGACTGCCAACATAAACAGCAAACTGTCACCGGACAGAATATTCACATCAATATTGAGTCCGAACTCCGAAACCAGGAAATCCTCTGCCAGCAGCAGACAAATAAACAGCCCCACTGACCCGAGAGCCAGGCTGAATATGCTCATCAGTATCGCTTCCAGTTCCACCAGTAGAAACAGGAAGCCCGGTGACGCGCCAATGACCCGCAGTAGATGTATCTCGTGCTGTCGCTCGCGGATCGACATCAGCATCATAGAACTCAAACCCAGCAGGGCCGACACCAGTATGAGCACTGAAATAAGACGTAAAGTATTCTCCAACAGGCCCATCATCTGCCATAGCTCAGACAATGCTACGCCGGGCAAGATGGCGCTTAAAGGCTCCTGACGATAGTTATTGATATCCCTTTGCACACGAAAGGTGGCCATCTTTGAAGTAAGGCCCAGCATAAATGCGGTGATTGTATTGGGCTGAAGTTCCAAATTACGCAGCTGGTCCACAGCCACTGAACTACCTGGCATTTTGGTGCCCTGCTGCCAACCGACATGGATCGCCTCGATGCCCTGCAAACTAACGTGAACCGTTTGATCTACGGGCGTGCCAGTCGGCGATAGAATCCCGACAATTTTGAAGGGACGATCGTCGTGGAGACTGAAGCTGGTTTTACCTAAGCCATGCGCGAGCACGATTTCTTGCCCCAGTGAATAGCCGAGAGACCTTGCAACTTCATGACCAAGCACTACATCAAACACATCGGCAAATGCCACTCCCTCAGCAAACTGCAAAGGGTGTTTTTTGCCATAACTAAAGTGTTTAAA
>JALUYN010000165.1 GCA_027012915.1 Cellvibrionaceae bacterium | reverse complement strand
CAGTTGACGGCGGTTTCCATGGTGTCCACGGCGTAGCCCGCCTGCCACAGTGTTTCGCGCCAGTAGGGAGCGCCAAAGCGGCCGTGCGCCCAGTGTTCACCCATGCTGTCCGGAGCCATTTGACCACCGGCTTTGGCTATCGCTGCCTGGGCTTGTTTCAATGCCGCTTGATGTTGGGCAGTGGAACCGGTGACGCCAAAGGTGAGCATCACTTTGTTGTCGTCCAGCCCTGCGGCGCTCATGCTGTCATTTAGCGCAGCGGTGGCTTCGGTGTCGCTGCTACTGTAGAGCATGGTAATGGTTTCCATCAGATTGCTCAGTCGCAACATCGACAGTTGTACTTTGTTTTGAGCCAGTGTGCGAAGGGTCGTGACTCCGGTTTCCCAGTTTGGCAAAAACGCGACATGGAAACTCTCTTTTTCCGGCAGCGGCGTCACGCGCACTTGTACTTCTGTGAGAATGCCCATGCGCCCTTCGGTTCCCATAAAGATCTCGCGTAGATCTGGCCCGGCTGATGAGGCGGGTATGGTGGGGATTTTCATGGTGCCCTGCAGTGTTTCGATACGTCCACCGGCAAACATTTGTTCGATGCGTCCGTAGCGCAATGACTGTTGACCACTGGAGCGACTGGCGACCCAGCCGCCCACGGTAGAAAGCTCCCAGGATTGCGGGAAGTGGCCCAGCGTGTAGCCCCGAGCGTTCAGTGCTTGCTCGAGAGCCGGTCCTGGAGTTCCTGCGCCGAATGTGGCCAGCTGACTCTCTTCATCGAACGCCAGCAGCTGATTCATGGCGCCCATATCCACGGTCAATACCGGGCGAACGCTGCTTTGTGGATTGATGTGCCCCACCACAGAGGTACCGCCACCATAGGGGATAACATCTATGTCGTGTTTCTGAGCCCAGTCCAGTAGCTCGCGTACTTCTGCTGACGAGTTGGGAAAGGCGACGCCGTCAGGAAATACATCGATATTGCCGCTGCGCAGATCCATCCAGTCGGGGAGACTCTGCCCCCGGGCATGGCGCAGACGATCTTCGGCATCGGTGCTCACCAGAGCGTGATCCGCCAAGCGACTCGTAGGCACTGTGGCTAAGACATCTTCGAGACTGGCATCTTGCAAAGGGCTGGCTTCTCCCACCAACAGACCGAGGGCTTGGCGGCCACCTTCGTTTAAGGCAGTGAGGTAAGGGCTGTCGGCAGTGCCCCAGGCGTTCCAGCGGCGATTGTAATTTGGCATATGCAATTCCCGATTGCTGTACTTTGAATCACACCATCATACAAAAGTGTAGCCAATGGAAAAGTATCAAGACCTGACATCGGTGTCGCAATTTCCGACGCAGCCGATTTCAGGTTGCGCCAAGGTCAGAGAATGTAGAGTTAATTCGATTTTGTTCAGGCGAAGGCGCTACCAGGGTATGGGTTTACCGTTCCAGTCGATGTAGGCAAGATTTGTTTCCAACTGTGCCTCTGCCATCAATGTGAGTAAGCGTTGCGCCACGAAGTCGGGAGTGAATAATTTTTCTGTGGGAACATTTTTCTGAAACGGTTGTGATAGTGGGGTGTCGGTCGTTCCCGGATGGAACAGGAACAATCGGGCGCGTGGGCGGGTGCGCGACAGCTCAATGGCAAAGTTCTTTACCAGCATATTCAGCGCCGCTTTGGATGAGCGATAGCTGTACCAGCCGCCCAGGTGATTGTCTTCAATGCTCGCCACCCGCGCACTGAAAACTGCGATATTGACAGGTTTGCTCCGAGAGATCAGCGCCTGCAGTTTCTGCAACCACAGCAAAGGAACCAGTGTGTTGCAGTACAGTACCTTTTGAAAGTCAGGGATGGAGAAGTCTGCCAGACGCTTTTCCGGTTGCAGCTCGAGATCGTGGAGTTTGCCGTTGCAGATAATTATCGAGTCTGCGCTTGCCAATCGCTCTGCGTAGTCGTCACAGATTCTATCAATAGATTGTTCTTCGTAATCGCTCTGTAACCACAGGGCGTCGCCTTTGTTGGAAATGCACCAGTTATCAGGCGCCGACGAACGGCTAATGGCTGTAATAACGTTGTCAGTAGTTGAAGACGATGTGTTGGATTTGATTCGCCGAATTACCGCATTGGCAATCGCGCTGGAAGCACCGATGATGACGTGATGTGTTGTGCTGCTAGCGCTGGCAATTTTGGCGTTGATCATTTTAGGGCAACCACAAGAATCATGAGTGCGTGTGTCATAACAACAGCGTAAGTCACTCTTTTTCGACGACCCAAATACTCGAGGTTAAGGGCCTGTTGTAAACCCTCATTTTCCAGACGTTGCAGGTGAATATATCCCAGTGCCAATAGTGCCAGCCCCATCATTGACCATGCAGGTTGTCGAGAGAACAGTACCACACCCCGTCAGTTGTTGATCATCTCTAGATAGGCGCTTGAAGTCTCGAGTTCGATGGACTTGGCGCCGTGTTTTTCGAGCCATTCGCGAGCGCAGATCATTGATGGGAAATGGTGTTGATACTGCTCGACGATTTCTCCATATTCATTAATCAGCCGGGCAATATAAATACCGCCTTCGTGGGACTGAATCTGACCCGAAAGAGGTCCCTGAAACATCATTTGGTGGCGAAGGGAGTCGAGCATGGTTGTCTCCTGAAATTGGTTTCAGAAGTGTGTACGCAGTACATTTATTTTCGGTTCAAGAAGAATGACACTTGATATAGCCCGTCATAGCGGTTGCGCTATTCGATATACCAAATTAGCAATTGAAGAAGGGTTTTGTTGCGATTTTGGTGCTGGTCTGGATAGAGAAGCTTATTACTTTTCTCGAGCTTTCGAATCAAAAGATAAACAAGAAGGCATTAGTGCATTTCTCGAAAATCGTTCTCCCTGTTTCGATTGAGGAGCCTGGTTAATCTATATTGATAAAAGATACTTGGTTTTTTCCTCTCGATTTAGCTTTGTAGAGTTCTTCATCGGCTTGGGAAATAACTCTTTCTAAATCATATTCCTTCTGAAACATCCCAACTCCCCCGATACTGACTGTTGGAAGCCTCTCCAATTTCGAATTTTTAGTGAGATGTTTCTGGGATATAGCTTCTACAATTCTCTGAGCGACTCTGTGAGATTCATCAGCGCTTGTTTTTGGCATCATTATAATAAATTCCTCTCCGCCGTAACGAGCGAATAAATCATATGATCTTAAGGTAG
>JALUYN010000164.1 GCA_027012915.1 Cellvibrionaceae bacterium | reverse complement strand
ATCAACCATCTGAGGGTGGTATCAGATTGATGGGGTGAAGGTGCCCCATCAACCATTAAATCCGTATACCCAGAAATAATTGGGTAGCCTACTGCGCTTCTGTCGACGTTAGATTAATTGTGTCAAAGTTATTTAGCCGCTTGGCTTATTTCGCCGGCAATTTGCTGCAAAGCCCCCACAAAAACGTCTACCGGTTGCCCGCCATTAATCCCGTATTTGCCATTAATGATGAACATTGGGACTGAATGAATTCCGCGCTCCATGCTCAGAGACTCTTCCTCGCGAACCTCTTCGGCGTAGGCGTCAGAATTCAAAATAGCTTCGGCTTCGGATCTGTCGAGGCCTGTGGCCTCAACGACATTCAGTAGCACGCTGTTATCGTTGAGTGGTTGATTATCCGTAAAGTGGGCTTTGAAAAAAGCCATCTTCAGATCGTGTTGTTTGTTATGAGCCTTGGCCCAGCTCAACAGGCGATGCAAATCAAAACTATTGATCATACGCATGCCGTCGCTAAAGTTGAGATTGAAGCCTACTTCCCGGCCGCGCTGGGCCATGACTTCGCGGTTTTGGGCGCTTTGTTCCGCAGTAATGCCGTACTTTTCCATAATGTGCTCGCGCACATTCTGTCCCGTTTTGGGCATCTGCGGATTGAGCTCAAACGGCATCCAGTTGATCTCGGCTTTCACAGTGTCACTCAGCTGGTTAAGGGCTGATTCCAGCCCTTTGTAGCCGATAATGCACCACGGACACATTACATCTGAAACGATATCAATCTGGAGTGTTTGCATGGCGGCTCTCAATAATCAGTATTTGTAGTAGACAATCTGTGATGTGGTCGCGAGCAGGGTCTTGTTGCTGCTCCACACCTCGGCGGTCTGGTCAAAGTAGCTGCCGTGGAATTTGGAGGCGCGAGCGTTACCCAGTACCCAGCCGTTGTCCAGCGAATCCAGTTCTTCCTGTCCGACATGGAAGTGTACGGTAAAAGAAACTGTTCCAATGGGAGCAAATTCCGAATGGCGAACCATCAGTCTAGGGAAGAACGTATCGCATATTGAACACAGTGACAAAAAATCCAGCTTGCGTGCGGGTTTATCGCTGACCCAGTTAAGGGTTTGTGACGGGGTTTCGCCTTTGGTACCGGTGCCTAGAAGGCCCCCGAGAGCAAAGCGAAAGTCGTAGTTCTTCGCCCAGGTAATTAAGAAATCTTCGGGAACAGGGTCGATTTCGTCGAAATTGGCGCACTGGGGAAATTCCAGCTCGGTATCTTCCCACGTGTCGCGTCGAGAAGCGGTTACCAGAGTAGCGGTCAGTACGGTGTCATCGCCTTCAAAGGCTTCTACGCTCCAGTGCTGGTTGGAACGATTCTTTCTGACCAGACGCGGGCGAATATTGATATTTTCGCCAGCGATAGGCCCAAGAAAGTTCACCGTCAAAGCAACTGGTGTACCTTCCACTTCTGGGTGCCGTAATACTGAATTCAGCAGTGTGGCAGCGGTGATACCGCCATAGGGCCCCACCATATTTTGATAGGCGGGATGAATGGTATTGGTGCGGTTGTCGGCATCCCCGGACAGTGCCACTGCCTGGTCAAAATTATGGTCGCTCATGATTACTTCTCGCTTCCTGTTGGTAGGTATTTAAATGGAACTCAATTGTGAGGTGCGGCCTATGTGCTGTCAATTGCGATAGTGGCCGTCAGCTTTGACCATAGCGCTCATCCTGGTCATGAGGTATTTCTGAATCCCGGAGATTTTCGGGCATAAAAAAGGCGGCACAGACGGCCGCCGAATATTACCCGGAGGTAATGAGTGATTTCGTGTTGGCGAACTAGGCGCTTTTCAGCGTAATTTTAGCGGGTACAAACTTGTGGAATGGCGTACCCACAAATTTGTCTCTGTGCCGATAGTCGGTCAGTTCGTTGGCAAAAACGCCGGGGCGAACCACCTCCCCTGATTCCGTGGTGAAGCGCAAGCCCTGGCCGTTGGGAATGCTCACTGTGCCCGGATGCATGCGGTCGTCGAAGCCCACTTCAGCCTCTTCTTTACCGCGGTTGGTTTCCAGAATTACGGTGTCACCCTCGCTGATCTGCATACTGGCCGCATCGTCCGGGTGCATGCTCAAAGTAAAGCCGTCCTTACCTTTAACCCATTCCGGATTGCGAATATTGGTGTTGGAGGTGTAGGAGCGGCGGATGCCTGCGACCAGCGCAAACGGATACTCCTCGCTGGTGTCTACCAGTGGTTCCAACTCCTTCAGGGACTCAATCTCAGCGAGCATCTCCTTCATGGCCACTTGCAGCTTTTTATCCGGGTAGGGGATGCGGCTGAAGCTCTCTTCAGGGGCCGTGGTATTGATGACCGCGCCAGACGGTGAGGAGACCAACTTCTGGAACAGCTCGGTGCCCGGATCGTCACTGGTGTAGCCAGCGGCTGCCACTTCTTTGGGGAACTGCATGGCGTGGGTCTGACTGAAGCCCCAAACCACGGCTGTGGTCTCCTGCCCCGCTGGCAGGGATGGCCCAAGAGTGCGATAGAGCACATAGGGCACGGCCGTCATAATTTTGGGGTTCTGACCAATGGCTTCAAAGAAGGCTGCGCGATAGGCGTCCAGGCCCTGGCTAGCGGCTTGTTTCAAAGCGTCCAGTTCACCGTCTTCGAAGTAGTTCAGCGCCTCGACAATTCGGGAGGTGATCTCCGCTTCCGGCAGGGTGCCGGGTAGCGGTTCCAGCAGCGGTTTGCGCACGTGGAAAAAGTTGTCCGGAATGCACATTGGGAAGAAGGTTGCCTCGTAGCGCTCGTACTGGCTGCAGGCGGGTAGTACGTAATCGCACTCCATGCCGGTTTCGGTCAGGCACACATCAATGGCGAGACTGAAATCCAGTGCGCGGATGGCTTCGCGCATTTTCTTGGAATCTGGCAGCGAGTGAACCGGATTGGAGCTGACAATAATGGCCGCCCGCAAGCGCTCTTCGTGATCCGTCAGAATCTCATCGGGAAATGCGGTGCAAGGGTAGAGTCCACTGACGATGGGAGTTTTGGTGACGGGCATGTATTGCATATTGATCTCGTTACCGCTTTCATCGGTTGGACGGTACTCGAAAGGCAAAACCTGCACCATCGGGGTGTTGGCCAGCAGTGTTCCCGGTTTGCCATAGTGACCGTTCATAATCATGGTGATGACGTTCAGATAGCT
>JALUYN010000163.1 GCA_027012915.1 Cellvibrionaceae bacterium | reverse complement strand
ATCAGGTTAGTACCAGCTGTTGGTGCTTGAGTGTTAACCACGCCAATCCAATCGCTGATATCGATGTTGGCGATACGAACAACATAACGCCAATCCTTCACAACCAGACCTGCATCCCACTGGAACAGAGAGCGCGCAGCCTGATAGTAGTTGCCGTTTGCATCCGGTACGGACTCTTCACCCAGGTCACGATTAGACAGACCTGCTTTCGAGCCTTTCGGGAATGGACAGAACACTGTCTGCTCACCCCAAACAATCAGGTACATGGATGCGTTATCTGCGCCAACACCACCGCCGAGGATGACGTTCTGACCATTACCCGCTGTGGTTGAGCTGTAGCGGGTAGCCAAACCGGAAAAGGTTTTCATGTCCGTGCCGACATTGCCGTTGAACAGTTTGCCGGTCATTTCCTGATTCATTGCTTCAATGAATGGGGACTCTTCGGACAAGCGGAATGCAGCACTGTTACCATTGAGCTGCAACAGCTTAGCATCGATGTGAGAGCGCGCTTCCAGCATTGCGCAAGGCTCAGTGACCTGCGCCGTGGTTGACTTGCTGGACGGAACGCCCTGGTTGTACTGTCGCCAGTAAACGGCAGGTAAGCCGGTGCGTACAGTGACGACGTGACTGGTGGGCTGGTTAGCCTCTTTCCAGACAACATCCTCAAGAATGTGGTTTTGCTGACTCAACAGCTCTGCGATGGGATCAATTTTACCATCAGGGCTGAGTCGCTTTGAATAGTCGGCCAGTGTCAACTGACCTGCTGATAGAAGTGCCATGTGATTTCTCCTTTTATTTTATGGGTTCATACCGGGGTACATACGCTGTGCGGTTGTTTCACTGCCGGATGTCTCCTGCTTACCGCCAACAAATGTATCCTCGCTTATTGTTTTCCCCGCCCGGTAAAACGCCCTGATGATTTCAGGGTGGTTACCTAAGCCGGACTTATTCAGCAGCTCCGTGAGCTCTGGCGTGCCGAAGGTGTCCATGGCCTTCTTCGCAGTTGCAAGGTTCTCATCGAGCTTATCGCCCCCGAACTCCTTATCAGTCTTTGAAGATTCAGCCCACTCATTCCGCACGGCTGCAATCTGTTCGGCCTGGCGCGCCTGCATTACAGGTGCAACCTTGTCGATCATCTTTTGTGCAGCGTCCTGGGGCATATCCAGCTCTTTGGCGACTTCGGAGAAAGCATCGATAACAGTATCATCCAACTGCGTATCATCGGGTGCTTTGAACTCGTACTCGTCAGGTGCTTTGGATTCTTCTTCCTGCTTGTCGCTGGAGTCATCTTCCTTTTCACCTTTGTCGCCTTCGGCTTCTTTGCCGTCGTCTGTTTCCTGCCTCTGGTCAGTTTGCTGGGTTGCTTCAGATTCAGCCGCCTGCGTATCAGTGGTTGAATCGTCAGCGTTCTGCTGGTCGGCTGTGTTGGTTTCTTGGCCTTCCGTAATCAGCGTATCATTTTGATCCATTTGTTTTGCTCTCCTTGAGCATATCGGTGTAACGCGCCTGACAGTGCTCATTAAGTTGCGCTAACAGCCTCAACCCATCGTTCCGCATACCCTCATTAAATGCCATGGTAAGCGCGTTGGTATTGAAGGAGATACGCCACACTCCTGCTCGCTCCAACAAGCGAAAAACGAACCTTCGCCCTCGCTTGTTACTCATGAGCCATTTCAGATCGTCAATCTCAATCTGCAAGGCCAGTGCTGCGCGATCATCTTCATCGAGTTTCGCACGTTCCTGGCCTCGCAGATCGAGAGGATCGAAGCTGCCACCACTCACGATGCAGCAACCTTATGGGATGATTTTTTGTTTACGCGCACCCGTTACGGCTCCATATCGCTTTTGGAGTACATCTTTTGCGCCTGGCTTCGGCCATCGTCGTGAGTCAATTCCATATCGGTGATCTGCAATGTCAGGCTCACATCGGGACCTGCATCATCGCCATCATCTTCAACTGATTGCTCCGCACGTTTCACAAATGCCAACGCCTTGATTGTGACAACTTCACCAGCTTTGATTGGCTCCTTGATGCCGAGAGCTTCCGTCTGGTCATCGTTGAGATTGATTTGCAGACCGTAGCCATATTCGTTGTCTTTGATTTCTTGTGGCGCATCACGCTCCACTTTCATGCTCACCATCATTTGCTGACTCCTTTCGTATCCGTATTGTTGAACTTATCCAGAGAGCGCAAGCCACCGATGCCGAGCATGCCGAGAATAACCGGGTATAACGCCGACGCATCGACAGCGGGTGGCGCAGTATCAATCGAATTACCATACACCACCCATCCCCATGTAATGAGCGGATAAAGCAGAAACTGATACGCCAGCGCAGCACCACCAACCCAGCCGATAAACGGACGCCAGCCAGCGACAAACACATGCGGATTGCTGGCTTCAGCTTCGTTTACTTTGAGTTGACCTGTTATCAGTGCGTTTTCGAGCTGCTGTAGCTGCATGTCGATCTTTGCCATTTCTGCCGGGTCTTTAATCTTCTCACCGGTGATGGCTTCGCGGGCGGACGTGAGCACACCGCCGATATCAGATAGGTTGAAATCAAGTAAGCCCATATCACACGCTCCCGAACGCATCGGCAATGCCAATTGCTATTGCTTCCGCTATCTGGTCATGGCGACCTGCCACAAACCACTTTTCAACCTCTGCGTCATTGTCGATAAACAACGGCTCAGGAATAAATGCCGGGCAGTTTGTCTGGCTCACGAATGCATCTGGCTTGGTGCCTGGGTTATCACCACCCATCCAGTAACCTTCTTTTGCACCACGGTTGCGCAAACCCATGAACTGACTAATCGACTCCGACATAACAGCAGCCTGCTCATGTCGTGTTGTGGAATGTGGTACATAAACAACTTCGCACCCGTGGCCACCACCTGCGTTGAAGTGAATATCGAGTGCCAGATCAAACGCACCTGCGTTGATATTGTTTATTTTTGCACGCAACTTCCCATTAAATACTGATACGGAATGACCAGCATCACGCAACTTGTCGATCAGATGACCGACAACAATCATTGCTTCATCGTGCTCATTGAGGTTGTGCTTTCGATTGACCGCACCCTTCGCTTCGTTGTGATGACCGGTGCAGATTGCAATTTTCATATGAACCTCACAGCAACTTGGATGAGCATGGTGATTCCGGTGAACGCAGCGGTCGCATACGCCAGTAACTTGATAA
>JALUYN010000162.1 GCA_027012915.1 Cellvibrionaceae bacterium | reverse complement strand
ATGGGTGTTTCAGCCCGCGCCTTAACAATGGCTGACGCCATGCGTCGGGCAAAACGCTCCTCACCATAGACTTTCAACACATGGGCGATATCCGCCTCATCCGTCTCTGCTATCCACTGCGCCGCACTGATACCCGACTCGGTATTCATGCGCATATCCAAAGGCCCGTCCTGCAAGAAGCTAAAGCCACGCTCGGCCTCATCGAGCTGAGGCGACGACACGCCAAGATCAACCAGGATGCCGTCAACTTTCCCTTGCAGATCGCGATCCGCCATAAACTCTTGCAGCTGGGCAAAAGAACCGTGAGCAATATCAAAGCGCCCATCCTGCTCTTTTAGTGAATACCCCTCGGCAATAGCGAGCGGATCCTTATCAATGCCAAGTAAGCGCCCCTCAGCACCCAAGTGCTGCAACAACAAACGACTGTGACCACCACGACCGAAAGTGCCGTCAACATAAAAGCCTTCAACATCAACAACCAGCGCTTCGACAGCCTCGCTCAACAAGACCGTCACATGTGCTTCGCTCATCCTCGCAATCTCCTACAGCGACAGAGTAAGCATTTCGGGCGGCATCTCATCATCGTCTTCCGCCTCATCCAGCCAACTGGTCCAACGAGCCTCGCTCCAGAGCTCCAACTTGTTTCCCTGACCAATCAACATCAATTTTTTATCCAGAGCCGCATACTCGCGTAACGTCGGTGGCACCAGCACACGGCCATTGCCATCCATCTCCAACGGGGTAGCATGCCCCATCAGCAGGCGCTGGGTTCTCTGCGCCTTCTTATTAAAGGTGGGAAGAGCCTGTATTTTGGGCAAAATTTCCAGCCACTCAGGCTCGGGATATATCCACAAACAACGCTCTCCCCCCTGGGTCTCAGGATTGGCAGTAATCACTATCTTTCCAGCACAGGCATCCACCAGCGTTTCGCGAATGCGAGCCGGTATAGCCATACGCCCTTTGGCGTCCATGCTGATTGAGTGACTACCTAAGTACACTTTCCCCCCGAAACATGTGCATCAAATCCACAAAAACCCACATATATCCACTTTTTCCCACACTGCAACTATAAATCTGCACCAATCAAAGTCAAGGAGATTTAAACGGAAAAAAGCGCTAACTGGCGGGGAACGTCGCCAAACTCGTCGATAACGTGCAAGAATCCGAAAGACAGAGAAAACAAAACCAATAGAAAACAATGAAGTACAAACTAAACTTAAAGTAGTTTCTTAAGTTTGAATCAGGGTAAACTAATTTGGAATCAAGCCAGCACCGGCCGCACACCACCCTGGAGAAGCCTAGGTGGCAGAAGTGGAGAAAACACCACCCCAAGAAGACACAAACAAGGGCACATATATAAAGAAGCAATAACACATACGCTATATATGACAAAACCAAGAATAACCGCTTTATCAAAACTTTCAAGCCATAGGGACGTTAGCGTCGGCCAACACCTCAGAATTTCCGTCAACGGCGGGCAAAGCGACTATTCATAGACTCTTGCGACGCTATAATGCACCGATAAAAATAAAACCAAGGCCTCCCTAAGCACATGCAGCACATCGACATCATCAAACTCTACCAAAGTAAGCGCTGCCTTATTGTCGAAGATCTACCCGAGGCTCGTGCCAGCCTGAAGAACATGCTTAATACTTTTGGCCTGGACAAAATCGATACCGCCGCCACCAGCCAACAGGCCGTCGAACTGTGCGAAGAAAAGCATTACGACCTGCTACTGTGCGACTACAACCTGGGCGAAGGCCAGGATGGCCAGCAACTGCTTGAAGAGCTTCGCTTTCGCAAGCTGCTGCGCAACACCAGCATGTTTGTCATGGTCACCGCTGAACGGTCTCGAGATATGGTGTTAGGTGCGCTGGAGTTTCAACCCGACGACTACCTGACTAAGCCGGTGACCCAGGCACTACTGCAGCAGCGTTTGACGCGCTTTATTATGCGTCACGAAGATTTGCTACCCATCAAACAAGCCATCGATGAGCAAAACTATATTCAGGCCATCGAACTGTGTAACGAAAAGCTCTGGGGTAAAGGCAAGTATCCCAGCAGCTACCTCAAGCTCAAGGGCGAACTGCTGCTGCAGATGAAGCGATTCGGCGAAACCAAGACACTCTACGAGAACGCCTTGCAGAAACAACAGACCGTCTGGGCTCAACTGGGGCTTGGCAAAACCCTGCTGTTACTGAAAAAGCACGATCAGGCCAAGACCATGCTGATGCACATCATCGATGAAGATGAACGCTATGTAGAAGCCCACGATCTGCTCACCGATCTCTACGAAGAGCAGGCTGAATTTGAAAAAGCGCAGACTGCCATGGAGCGAGCGGTCTCCATCTCACCCAAGTCAGTACTGCGCCAGCGCCGCCTGGCAGCCCTGGCAAGAAAAAACGAAGATCGACGCCGCAGTTTGAAAGCCCGCAAAGCAGCACTTAAGACCGGCGAACACTCCTGCCATCATTTGGCACAGGATTATTTCGACGTTGTCGACGAACTGATTCTGGACGATTCAGATTCTGCCACCAAAGCCCGCCAGCTACAGGACTGCAGCATGTATCTGAAACGCGCCGAAAAGAAGCACTCGGGGCACAGCATCATTATTCAGGCCGCGGCGGCACGCGCCAGACTGGCACAAAGACAGGGAGATCTGGCAACAGCCCAAAAGTATTTGGAAAAAGCTAAAACGCTGCATATCGACGGTAAACAGACCGCCCCCTACGCCGAGCTGGAGTTAGCTCTGGCGATGCGCGCCTGCAATGAAGCCGAAGAAGCCAATGAGCTGCTGGCCAATATTGCCAAGAACAATCCCCATCACGAAGACTTATCCATTCGCATTGATGCCCTGTGCGATGAGCCTATCAGCCAAATGGGGAAAGAGATCGCATCCAAACTCAATCGCCAGGGTATCGATTTCTTCGACAAAACTGCCTACGACGACGCACTGGAAGTTTTTATTCGAGCCAGCCACCTGTTTCCGCGCCACCCCGGCCTGCGCTTGAACATTGTGCAAGTTGCTTTGGACAAATTTAAGACCGAAGAATCGAACAACGCTGAAACCGCCAAACTAATCAAAGATGGCCTATTGGCACTGCGTGAACTCAGTATTGAACACGAACAATACCCGCGCTATCAGCACCTGAAAAAACAGGCACTGAAGCTGGATATCGACAATCTGTAGAGCTTCCCTACTCCTCTATTTTTCCGGTTTCTATACGTTTATTGTAGATCTGTTCGAGCTTGTACAAATCCTGCTGCAATTCAAAGAAACCGTGCCAGTGAGCGTAATCCGCAGCCCCCATCATAGCGCCCTGACGAGCACGGCGCCCTTGATGATGCCAGAGGTAGTAATAGGTGATCTGAAACTCATCGGCCCAGGGGTTTTCTTTGAGTAGTTTTTTCTCCTTCAACTCTTTCAACATCGCCGTAGCCGGCTTGTAGTAGCCTTCATTGTAGAGATTGACTGCCTTATCACCCTGCGCAAAAAAGTTTTTGGTGTGAGTTGGCGTATGGCAGTTGTTGCAAACAGCTTCCATTTTCTTGCGCCCTTCAGGACCATCGCCCAGCAAAGGACTCAACACGTCCGTTGAACCGCGCACTTTCGATTCCTTGGCCCAGAGATTCCAATACAGACGCTCGCTCACATTGTGAGTCACTTTCAACTCGCCAATGCCACTCATGTGACATGTGGCACAGGTGGGCGCGCGATAATCACCCGGCTCCCAAGCGTCCGGAGGAGAATCCCATTTCCACTCACTGCCATTGGTATTGAATACATGACCGTGCTTGGAGTTATTAAAAATCTCGATATTGGGATGATCCGGCCCCAAGTGACACGAGGCACAGGCGTTGGGTTTGCGCGCTTCGGCAATATCGAATTTGTGGCGACTGTGGCAAGCGGTACAGTTTCCTGTGGCGCCGTCAGGATAGATATTACCCATTCCATTGTTGGGCCAGGTTTCCTTGGTGGGCCTGCCATTTTCATCCAACTCAATCTGGGTACCGTGACACTGCATACATCCCGTTTCATTCGGCGCCCCCTGAAACTCGGGATGCCCCTGCCCCTCGTGAACATTGGTCAGCGCATGCAGGTTATCCTTGGGAATAATCTGATGATATGAGCGGAAATGACCGCTGTTGTCGAACTGCTTTTTGGCATCCACATGACAGCGACCACACACGGCAGGCGATACCAACGGGCTGACGAATACATCGGTGCCTACCAGAGTTTCATGCTGGGTCGCCATTGGGGAATCTTCCGGCACTGCGTGACAATCAATACAGGAAACACCCGCATGAGCATGGCGACTCAATTTCCAGTCCGCCACCTGCCCTGGGCTCTTGACCTGATGACAGCTGATGCACTCCTGACCTATGTCACTGATATCTCGCTCCATCTTCAGGGTTTTGACATTGGCCGCAACGCCACTGGCCGATACCGAGGCGCAAAAGCCCCAGAGAATTAATCCCACAATTCCTAACAGTTTCTTATTCATCGGATAACTCCCATCCATGTTGTTGCAGGTGCGCCCCAAGATTTGCGTGACCCACGTGCTCGTGACAGCCCACACAACTCAGAGAATCGTCGGTTTTTGAAAAGTACTTTCGGTGCGGCAAAAACGCTTTGCCACTGGCCAAGGAAGTTTCTTGAATAAATTTATGACAACTTAGGCAGCCTGAGTCGTAAACGTACTCCTCGCGACGCTGCCTATTCGCGTGCCAATTAATATCGTAGGGGTCCTTCAACAACTCCATGGTGGGATCGATCACACCATGCAATCCCTTGACCCACATATAATGCAGAGAATTGTCATGCGGAATATGGCATTGACTGCAGGTGGCCCGCCAACCGGATGCATTATTGCCTCCGTGAAGGTCGGCACGGTATGACGTGCCAATAGGCGCATGTGAGTGGCAACTGGTGCAAAACTCATAGTCGGCTGTCTTATGGATACCTGTATCCACCAGCGCCCAACTGGCAACCACAAACAGCCCCAACAGCGACCCTCCGATCGCAATTTTCAACAGAACCGATCTGCCCACAGCCCAATTCCTTTTAAAATATCTAAAGGCATTCGCCTTTTGGGCTCTACGGAGGCCCAATCCTTCGGCCTCTTAACGGGCCTGGTAAGCTCAGTGTAGAAGCTAATAGTTGGAATGCACGTATTCCACACTAAAAATATGGATTTTTAAAGGCAGCAAAGATTTTCGAGATATCGAAAGAAACTAACGTCATTGCGAGGCGCAGCCGAAGCAACCTCTTGCAGAACCTGCCACACCAAGGAGATTGCTTCGGCTGCGCCTCGCAATGACGGGGATTTTGACAGCGATCAGCGCTACTGATGCAATAGCCCCCCAAGACTTCAGTCACCTTAGAAGTATGGCATTTGAAGAAGTTTATCGATAAGCCGCGAGGCTTTTATAAAGAGCGGAGAGGGCTCTGTCCACGACAGAACCCGGCGCTACCGAATGCTATTAGAACTGCCAAGATTTCAGTCATCTTAGCAGTGTGGAATTTGAAGGAAGTTGGTCGATAAGCCGGGTTCTGTCGTGGACAATCATTCGTCTAGGCCATGGATCACTCCATGGCTCAAGCAACCTACCCGCCTCCGGTGCGGGTCACACCTAAAGGAGGCCTATTTGGTCTTGCTCCGAACGGGGTTTACCGTGCCGTGAACTGTTACCAGTCACGCGGTGCGCTCTTACCGCACCCTTTCACCCTTACCTGTGCACTTTCCGAAGAAAGGCCATCGGCGGTCTGCTCTCTGCTGCACTTTCCGTACGCTCGCGCGCCCCAGGCGTTACCTGGCGTTCTACCCTATGGAGCCCGGACTTTCCTCTCCCCCACTTGCCAAAACAAGGGGGCAGCGACTGCCTGACCAACTCCGCTGCGCAGGGTACCAGCATCAAGGGAAACTGCAAGATATCTATTATTCTGACAACCTGAAAACTGATTGCTATACGACAGTTAAATACCGACAGAAGGGAAAATAGCGGGGACGGCCAGAAACCTGAGATTCCTGCTTTCGCAGGAATAACGACGACGAACACCAAACTATCCGGCCAGCAGCTCCTGACGCTTTTCGGAAGGCGACATATTGAACCAGCGACGGAAGGCGCGGGCAAAGTTACTGTGATCGGAAAAACCCAGCAAATAGGCGATTTCGTTCATGGAGTGGCTGGAGTCCATCAAGTATTCCACCACCAGGGCACAGCGCACTTCTTCCAGAAGATCCTTAAAACTGGTGTCTTCGGCGTTGAGTTTTCGCTGCAAGTTGCGCACGCTCATATTCAACTTGTCGGCGACTTCAACGGCGGTAACCTCACCACTGGGAAGCATGGAAATAATGGTCTTTTTCGCCTTGAGGCTGACGGAGTCGTTTTTCAGTCGCGCCATATAGTCGTCGGTGAGACGATCCTGAATTCCCGCCAGCTCGCTGTTAGGCGCCAGCGACGGCGTATCAACCTGCTCGGTTGTAAAGCGAAAACCCAGCTTGCTGTGCGCAAAAGTTACGCCCTCGCCGAAGTAGCTGATATAGGGCGTGATATCTTCCGGCTCGGGGCGAGTCAGATAAACATTGGAAGGCATCAACGGGCCGGGGTAGATCATACGCAGCATTTTTAGAATGGCCGCGCCACCGAAGTCTGTGACTTCGTAACCTATCAACTCGGGAGACAGCGACATCTGCATTTCGTATTCGAGATAGCCATCGCCTTCGATCAGACGAATCTCGCCTGCATCCGTAAGAAAGCCGTTATAGCGCTCCAAGCGCTCCAGTGCCTCACGGACAGAAGAGCTGCAGAGCATGGCCAAACCCACGGAGCGCCAACTGGCGGGCTGAAAATAATCTTGTACTGCACGTATACCAATGGCGGGATCATTTGCCGCCCGAGCCACTTGACGCCAAGCCTCACCAATCACCTCGACATCGATACGCCCAGGCTTTCCCGATTCCAAAAGAAAGTCTTCGCTGGGGAATGACAAAGCCTCACCCTTGGCGTGCGCTTTCAGCAACACCATGGCGGCATCCATCCAAATTGGTAGCGAGGAATACTCAGACATACTCTGACTTATTGTGCTTTTATTGCCAGATCTTATTCTATTTCGGCCATGTCAGCCAACACACTAAGCCAACTTAACCAATTTTTGCACCATGCTTGAAACATAGCCCGCCGAGGTTGGGCAGATACCCGTAAAACCGATAAAGCCGTGCATCACATCCGGGAAATGCTCTGTGGTTATATCCCCACCCTGACGCTGGAACGCCTCCGCGTAGGCGCGCCCCTCGTCTTCAAGCGGATCAAAACCCGCAGTACTCAGATAAGCTTTGGGCAAGCCAGAGAGATCATCAGCCAATGCAGGACTTACCACCGGATCAGCACGATCCACACTAGCCGGCAAGTAATGATCAAAAAAGTACGCCATGGTTTCACGCGTTAGCGCCATGCGCTCGGTACAACGCTTGGTGGATTCTGTCTCCAACCGACAGTCCAGCATTGGGTAAATCAACCACTGAAAAGCTGGCATGCGCAACGGCGCTAC
The DNA here is from genome assembly GCA_027012915.1 of Cellvibrionaceae bacterium. Next base: position 9,726 of record JALUYN010000162.1, on the reverse strand, counting down.
CGCGAGAGAAACCTGCTTGGCCTGGTGACACACAGAGACCGCCATATAGCCACCGGCACTGTCACCACCAACGCCAGTGCGATTCAGATCGATACCCAGACCTTCGGCATTCTCACACACCCAATTCCAACCACGAATGGCGTCTTCAACAGGCACGGGAAACTGCACCTCGGGCGACAGACGATAATCCACGCTCACCACAACAAATCCCGATTGCTCGGCCACCACACGACAAAACTTGTCATGGGTATTCAGATCGCCAATCACCACACCGCCACCATGAAAGTACACCAGGCAAGGACTGTCGTCGCACGCCTGGGCCGCCTCTGGGGTATAGACCCGCACCAACATATCGTCGGCATCGGTACTCACCGCGTAGTCGGCGACATCAGCCAACTGCACTTCATTGCACCCAAACAACTTGTCCAACAAGAGGTAGGTCTTACGTGCTTTCTGCGGCTTCTGCTTAGCCAGTGGCGGCGTCAAATCCATCATCCGCACGATCTGTTCCTGAGTCGCTACCATGCCGCGCTCCGACAGTGGTTTCTTTGCAGCACGACGCCACAACAGTCGACTCATGCGCTGTGGCAGAGTGGGAGATTTTTCATACGCGTTCGTCATTTACCGCCTCCAGGCATATTTTCAATCCATCGCTACCGGCGTCCTGCCTCTCGCGACATACGACCGCCAAGGATGGCGGAAGTGCTGATACTGCAGGACGCCTACAGGGATGTAGGTGCTAGAGCAATGCAGGAGCAATTGCCGCGCAAATATCTGCCATGCCATCCCTGGTAATAATCGCTACCGGCATCCTGCCTCTCGCGATATACATACCGTCCCTGGTAATAAAAAGGAGGGCAAGCCCTCCTTTAGATACCGAGCAGTTGCAGCGCTTAATTCAGCACCGCTACCTTTTCTTTACCCAGCTTGGATTCAAACTGCGGGCGATAGGTGTCTTCGATATGTTTACGCTTGATCTTCATAGTCGGCGTCAACAGCGCGTTTTCAATCGTCCACTCTGGGGTAATTCCGATAAACTGGATCTTCTCCCAAGGTGGCAGCTCGCCGTTGATCTCATCCAGAAGCTGACCCATCTCTGCTTTCAGAGTCTCTTCATCCAAGGTCTTACCGGTTTCAGACAAAGTCGCCAGCAACATGGGCTGATCGTGACCGTGGCCCATAATGCAGAACTGCGCCAAGTTGTCGCTGCGGCTGAAATGGTGCTCAAGTTTCATAGGTACAATAAATTTACCCTTGGAGGTTTTGAATACCTCTGACACTCGACCAGTCACCCACAGGTTGCCGTTTTCATCAAACTTGCCTGAATCACCGGTGCAGTACCAGCCATCATCAAATACTTCGGCCGTTTTCTCGGGGTTCAGGTAGTAACCCTTCATCAATCCCGGGCTCTTGAACTGAATTTCACCGGCGTCTGAAATTCGTACCTGCACTGTATCGTCCATAGGCCGTCCGACACAGCCAGCCTCAGGCTGATCGTTGTGGAACCATCCAACACCGTGAACAAAGTTCTCGGTCATGCCGTAGGCATCACGCAGTGCAATACCCATATCCAGGAACCAGTTCTGCACGTCTTTCGGACAAGGCGCCGAGCCGGTCATAATCTTACGCGCCTCGGCCAAGCCAAGCTGCATAGCAATGCCTTTTTTCTGCTCCGGTGTCAGCTGTGCTTGAGCTTCCGCGGGGATCAGAGCGTCGACACCCTCTTTGAACTTCACCCACAGGCGTGGAACGGCAAAGAAGAACGTCGGCTGTACAGAGCGAATTTCATCGCCAAAGGTTTCCAGCCCCTCAGAGAAGGAAATACACGAGTTACTGTAGATACCACTGAGCTCAACAACAATACGCTCTGCCGCATGGGACAAAGGCAGAAACGAAAACAGGCGACTCACCTCTTCATTCATACCGAAGGCCTCAGTGATACCGGGTACAACATGGCCCGGGGTCTGATACATGTGCATCACACCCTTAGGGTTACCGGTAGTTCCGGAGGTATAGATAATGGTAAAGATGGCTTCGGGATCGGGAATGGGAGATTCAGTGAACGGCTCATATTCCTTGCAGATATCTTCGATAGTGGTTGAGGTTTCAACGCTGCAGCCCAGCATTCCCACCACTTCCATACCATCAACCAGTGCATCCTTAATGTTGGCTGCCTGATCAAAGACGCCAGCAAACACCAGCTGGGCTTCACTGTGATCAAAAATATAGTTAGCAGAGGCAACGTCCTGACCGGGGTAGATAGGCACACTGATGTGGCCACTCAACATAATCGCCAGGTCGACAATCGGCCAGTCTTTGCTGTTGGCAGACCAGATGGCAATGCGGCTGCCGGCCGGATAGTTTTTGCTCTTCAGAAAAGAGGCAATGCGGCGCACTTGATCGGCCACTTCTGACCAGGTGTACTCGGTCCACTCCAGATTTTTGGGCTGACGCAGAAATACCTTATCGGGCGTTTCCTGTTCCCACTGATAGAACATTTCCAAGGGGGACTTAACCACTTCTCCCATAACCTCTCTCCACTCTTATTGTTAAATTGATCAAGGAATAGTTGACTGACAGTGCTGTGTGTCCGGCCAGTCATTTTCGAACGCTCAAGTGTAGTGATTTCGCGCCACACTCGCTAGCCCTATAGCGACAGGAACAGGCCCCCAAGTTCCAAAATGTCTGATATGGACATGCGCCCTGAGCAGTTTTCAACAACTGCTCTGCAAGAGCCCCAGAGTTTTGACCAGAGACCTTTTATTGGTCATAAAAAGACACGCACAAACCCATCAAATTGGTCACTACACGCCGTGCTTTTTAAACAAGGGCAACCAATACAAAAAGCCAAACATCAAGGTCTGAACCACATGGGTAGCCCCGCTGCCAGGCAGCAACTGCAAGCGCTTTTTAAGCATCGCAATCTCAAGGCCGTGCACCACAACGAGTATGGCTACGACCATAAGCAGCGTTTCAGAATAGGGAGCTAAAGGCTCGAGGAAGAAAGACAGGGGCGCCGCAAGATAGACAACTACCAGCAGCAGTTTTGACAGACCAAAGAACATCGCTACACATCACCTTAGAATTGCCACTATGGGCATTTTATTATTGTTGCCTCTGCGGGCATTTTTACAGAACCACACTGTATGTCATGGTCTATTCAAACAACATTGTAATATCGGCCAATAGCCTATGAATTTCGGCCAAGTCCGATCACTATAACGACTCGCTCTTTAGTATTTCGATCTCAACTCCACCAGTTCAACGCAGTGCTTCATCGCCGCACATAAGCCTTCAGACCTTCAGCACCACGTTTGAAGATTGTCCCGAGCACGGGTTTGAGCAACAAAGCCAATGGCGATAGTGGTCTGGGCAGTTCCATATATACGTTGTAGTCCACCCTACAGCGGCCATCGTCCAAATCCGTCAAATGGATATCTTCGACAGCTGCCCGCGCCAGCAGTGCATTCTGTCTTTCAAAACGAAAACAGAAACGTTTACCCGGCTGCCATTCCAGAAAGGTCTCTTTTACTTTGACCAGTCCCATTAAGCTAATGGTGCGCTGAGCACCAACGCCGCCTTTCGCCTTGCCATTCCACACCACCTTGGTCATTCCGGAAAACCAGCGCGGCCATGAATTCACATCCGCCAATATGTCGAAGACGGCTTCGGCAGAAGCGTCCACTTCCACGCTGTTTTCAAAACTCAACGGTGCCACGGCAATAAAATCCAATTCAACCGGAGTGCACTTGAACAACATTAACTCTTCTCCCTACATCCCTGTTCACAATGAAAATCGACACCACCTTACCATTGCGCTCACTGCAGCGATATGGATTTCTGGACAGTCCGCCTGGTGGTGAGCAAACTCACCACAACGATGGCAACCCAGGATATTATACTTTTGGAACAATCATGCGAACTCTGGACAAAATTGATATCGCCATTCTCATTGAACTGCAAAAAGAAGGCTATATTGAAGGCCATAGCGCCAAGCTCAACGTTTCGAAACTGGGGCAGAGCATGTCGGCCTTTATTCAAGTCACACTGGATCGCACCACCGGCGATGTTTTTGATAATTATAAGGACCGACTGGTGGACTTACCCGGTGTCGCCCAGACGCACACTTATATGGTGATTGAGGAAGTTAAAGCCGATGAGGGTTTGTTCTTGGGGTAAATCCAAACAGCACGCTAATTATTCAGATGTCGGTTTGGGACCACGAGCGGCCTCATCCACCAAATACAAGATCGACTGATAGGGCACACCGCTGTGGTGTGACAAACCAATCTCGCAAGTTCGACTATTACTAAAACCGCGTTTGCAGTCGGTGGGCACTTGATCCTTCAGAGGCTGCAGCGCGGCATCATTAAGCTCCGGCGTAAAAAAGCCTTTGTCCCCCGCCCATCCGCAACATTGAATATGTTCAGGCACTACAACCTTTTTGGCGCAAGCTTGTGCCAGTTGCAGCATGTCGTTCTCCAGCCCCATGCGTCTTGCACTGCAGGTCACGTGCAACATCACGGTTTCCTCGAGCGGATCAATATCCAAGTGCTGCAACAGGTACTTTCTTACAAACCCTGTTGGCTCGAGAATCTCCAAAGGCCTGTCCATTTGTTCGCGACTGAGTTTGGCACAGGGGCTGGTATCCATTAACACCGGGTACTGTCCCTGGCGACTGGCTTGCCACAAAACGGTTTGCAACTGTTGCGCCTTGTGATTGGCCAAATCCTTCATGCCTTTGCTGTCATAAGGCATGCCACAGCACTGCAATTTCAGCTGCTCGGGAACAATCACCTCAAAACCCGCTTTGCTCAACAGCGATAAGGTGACTTCTGTGAGTGAACGTTGATCCGGAGTATCCACTTGCTGCCCCATCACTCGACTGGCGCAAGACGGCATATAGACGACTGTTTTGTCGTGTACTGGGTTGTCAGTGTGCAACTTCGAAATATCGTGATGATTGGCCCTGGGATATTCCGCCATCCAAACCGGCGTCGCACCTTTGGTAAGCGAACGCATGCCATTGGTGAGCTTGCCCACCGAGCTTTTGCCAATCAATTGACAGGCCATTTGATTGGCCGACAATCCCGCACGGGCGATCTGTGTGGTCACACCGAAGTGATCAGCGGTCCAGCGGGCAATCCCCTGGTACTTTTTGTACTTCTCTGTGCGCAACTGTTTTACCAAGTCACCCGTATTGATACCAACGGGACAACGTTGGGCGCATAATCCTGTGGCCGCACATGTATCGACGCCCTGATAGTCAAACACGCGTTCCAGCTCAGTGGCATACTGATCCTCCCCCGCTCGACGGCGACGCTGCAGCTCTCGGTACAAAACAATGCGTTGGCGAGGTGACAGGCTCAGACTGCGCGATGGGCATACGGGCTCGCAAAAACCGCATTCAATACAACGATCCACCAGAGGATCTGCTGCCGGCATAGGTTTCAAATTTCTGATATGCGCCACGGGACTGTCATTGATAATGACACCAGGGTTGAGCAAACCCTCGGGATCAAACAAAGTCTTGATCTGCTGCATCAAGGCATAGCCGGCCTTGCCCCACTCGAGTTCTACATAGGGAGCCATGTTGCGACCGGTACCGTGCTCGGCTTTTAGAGAGCCCTGATACTTCACGGCTACCAGTTCGGCAACATCATCCATAAAATGGCCGTAGCGTTCTACTTCGTCGCGACTGTCGAAGCCCTGGGTAAAAACAAAGTGCAGATTGCCTTCCAGAGCGTGGCCAAAAATAATGGCTTCATTGTAATCATATTTGTCGAACAGCTCCTGCAATTCGCGAACGCCGTCGGCAAGCTTGTCGACGGGAAACGCCACGTCTTCAATAATGACGGTGGTACCCACGTCGCGCACTGCGCCTACTGCGGGGAACATACCCTTGCGAATCCCCCACAGGGTTGCGACGGTGCTGGCATCACTGGTAAAAGCCACCGATTCCGCAATCGTAAATTCAACGAGCGCCGCCATAATGGACTGACACTGGCTCTCCAGTTGTTGCTCATTGTCGGCGTGAGACTCGATCAAAATAGCTGCGGCCTCAAGATCCAGATTGCCTATAAATTCCGGCATCCCCGCTTTGTCCGCCACAGATCTCAGCGCGCGCCCGTCCATTAACTCAACCGCAGCCACGGGCATTTTAGATAGCGCCGTCACCGCGCGGCTGGCTTCTTCAATATTGGAAAACACCAGCAATGACGATGCTTTGTGGGAATGCTCAACAACGGTGTTGTAGGTAATCTCCGCGATAAAACCCAGAGTGCCCTCTGAACCAATCATCAGGTGTTCGATGACTTCAATGGGGTCCTGATAATCCACCAGCGCATTGAGTGCATAGCCAGTGGTATTTTTGAGGCGGTATTTGTGGCGAATTTTTTCCGTTAGCGCAGTGTTTTCTCTGGTTTCATCACAGAGTTTTTGAACCCCGGCGATCAGCTCTCGATGAGACTCTTCGAACATCGACACGCTTTTAACATCGCCCGTATCGAGCACAGCCCCATCGCTGAAAACTATCTTCATACTGTCCACAGTGCGATAGGAATTCTGTGCGGTGCCGCAGCACATACCACTGGCATTGTTGGCCGCTATGCCGCCGATTTTGCATGTATTTATGGAGGCCGGATCGGGGCCGATTTTTCGCTGATAGGGTGCCAGGTATCGGTTAGCGTCGGCGCCAACCACTCCGGGCTGCAACACAATCTTTTCGCCACGGTCGACAATACGATGACCGCGCCAATCATCGGTCAGAGTAATCAACACCGAATCTGACAAGGCCTGGCCAGATAGACTGGTGCCCGCGGCGCGAAAGGTACAATGCACTCCGAGCGCGCGACAGCGTTGCAGCACAAAAATCACCTCATCGAGATCTTTCAAGCGCAACACAATTTTTGGAATCAGGCGATAGAAACTGGCATCGGTTCCGTAAGCCAGGCGTTTAGCCTCTTGGGTAACAATACGCTCTCGGTCGATCCGCGCAGCCAGTATTGTTTCCAACTCTTGATAAATATCGCTGGTGAGAATCGTCGCCATCGTCCGCCTCTCAATCGAATCAGAACGCGGATGAAATTAGGGAATCGCGTGACAGCTCCGAGATGCTTTTAGCACCGGTCAAGGTCATGGCGACGCGCATTTCCTTGTCGTACAGATCCAAAAGATTCTCCACGCCCGCTTTACCCTGAGCCGCCAGCGCGTAGACAAAAGAGCGGCCCAATAATGTGCAGTCGGCACCGAGAGCAATCATTTTCACGACATCCAGCCCCGTGCGAATGCCCGAATCCACCAGTATTTTGAGGTCTCCTTTAACCGCATCCGCAATCGACGGCAGAGCTTTGGCCGTAGAGAGCACGCCATCCAACTGACGACCACCGTGATTTGATACCACGATACCATCGGCACCAAAACGCACTGCGTCTCGGGCATCCTCCTCATCTAGAATGCCTTTGATCACCATCGGGCCATCCCAGAAATCTCGTATCCACTCCAGATCCTTCCAGGAAATTGTGGGATCAAAGTTATCCCCCAACCAACCGATATAGTCTTCCAACTCGATTTTTGAACCTCGATAGGTAGAGATATTACCCAGATCGTGAGGACGCCCCAGAATCCCGACATCCAGCGCCCAGGAGGGATGACGCATGGCCTGAAAAATGCGGCGGGCCGCCGCATTGGGGCCACTCATTCCCGAGTGCATATCGCGATAGCGCGCTCCCGGCACAGGCATATCCACGGTAAACACCAGAGTCGTGACACCTGCCGCCCTGGCTCGCTCCAAGACGTTTTTCATAAAGCCGCGGTCTTTGAGCACATACAACTGAAACCACATGGGCCGTTCAATGGCTGGCACCACTTCTTCTATCGGACAAACCGACACGGTAGATAGCGTAAAAGGAATGCCTTTGTTGGCCGCCGCCTGAGCCGCTTGTACTTCGCCGCGGCGCGCGTACATGCCAGTCAATCCCACTGGAGCCAGCGCCATGGGCATTGCCAGTTTTTCTCCGAACAGCTCCGTTTCCAGGCTCAAATCCGCCATATTTTTCAGAACTCGCTGACGCAGAGCCACTTCTCCCAGATCATCCACATTGCGCTGTAAGGTGCGCTCGCCATAGGAGCCACCGTCGATATAGTGGAACAAGAAAGGAGGCAATTTGGCCTTCGCGGCAGCGCGATAATCGGTGGATGCTGAAATTATCATATTTATACTTCTCGGGTTAGCAGCTCAGTCATTCCCGCCTGCGCGATTCAATCGTGCGCAGGGCGGTTGGTGCAGTAGAAATCTACCCCTTTATTTTTGCTTCTTACAGAGAAATAATGAAATTCATTATTTCCAAAAATGACACAATCCAATGCGTGCAGACGACCTCATCCTCTTTTCCCAGGTCACGGAACTGGGCAGCTTCAGCAAAGTAGCTGAGGAGAACAATCTGACAAATTCAGTCGTCAGTAAGAGAATAGCGCGACTTGAAGCAGAAATCGGGGCGCAGCTGCTGTTTCGCACAACGCGCAAATTGACGCTGACCGAGGCCGGCAGGGCCCTGCTCCACAACGCCAGAAATGTTCAGCAAGCGACGCAGGAAGCTATGGATACCATCGCGGGCCTGGGCGAAAACGTCAGCGGTCATATCAAGATGTCGGTGCCCACTATTTCAGGCGACTTGATTCTCGCCGACGCTGTTGCCGAGTTTTGCAATCGCCACCCCGGGCTCACCGTGGATATGTCTCTGGACAATCGCTTTATCGATCTGGTTGCCGGCGGCTACGATCTGGTGATTCGCACCGGTTATCTGGAAGATTCCAGCTTGATCGCACGCCATATTCTGGATTCGCAGTGGGTCGTGTGTGCATCACCGTCCTATATCGCGCGGCACGGTAAACCGCTTCAACCGCAGGACCTCACTCGCCACAATTGCCTGCAGTACGCCTACCAAACCACCGGTGCCAGCGACTGGGAATTCAAAGGTGACGAAGGCAATTACATTTTGAAAGTAGCGGGTAATTTCGCCACTGATAATGCTACCGCCCTGCGCAAAGCGGCATTGGGCGGCCATGGTATTGCCTATGTACCGCGCTGCCTGGTGTACCACGATATCCGCGACGGCCAGCTGGTGGATATATTTCCACAACTGGTGGGCAAGAGACTCGGAGTCTACGCCGTGTATCCATTCACTCGACAATTACCCACCAAAGTGAAGCTGCTGATCGAGCATATCCGAGAGCGCTATCTCACCATCTCCCATTACTTTTGTTCCGACTCCGCATAAATGAAAACACTCGGATACTCTCAGCGCCCCTCAAGGCCCCCTAGAAAAAGATCGTAAACAAGGCCGGTGACCGTCAACTCAGCAGCAACGGCAAACTCCTCGCCATTGGCAACAGTATCAATCAGAGAACCGGCGTCACCACCAACACCATCGGCGCGGTAGAACTGGTCACCGTTCGGGAGGACCAGGAATTTGATCGCGCGCATCGGTCGGTGTATTGCGTTCGAGTTCTGCAAATTTCCACCATCCACCACTCGCAACTGGATGCCACAGCGCCGGGCATGGAGACGCCACACAAGGGCCTCGTTACCATTCAGGAACGGCGCCTATACCTCACCGGATTGGTACACACCCTAGGGCCTGTTAACACTAATTCTGATACTTCTGCTGGAGACTATTTTCGCTCCCAGTCAGGCGGTATGAGCGCCATTTAGTTGTTCTAAATAAG
>JALUYN010000161.1 GCA_027012915.1 Cellvibrionaceae bacterium | reverse complement strand
GGGTGCATTAACTTCGAGAATCAGTGGCAGCCCGAACTTCTTGGCCGCCCAAATGCCGGAAGGAAAATAGAGGTTGTAGCGTTCGTAGATGAAATCTGGCTTATGAGCTTTAATGGCCTTTTTCAGTTTCAGATAGTCAGCAACGGAATAGAGAAACTCAGCAATCTCGTGAACAAACCCTGGCAATATCGCTCGAATGTTCTTTACCAGAGAAGCCCCCTGCCCGAACTCTTTGCTGTTGATTGAGTCGGGCTCTACCACAAAAACCTCATGCCCCAGCTGACGCAGAGCGGTGATAATTTCTTCGATATGAACGTACTGCCCATCTTTGGATGCAATACGGTGGTGGTAGAGTATCTTCATATTTTCTCGACAGTCGCACTGCCATCCTTGCGCAAATTTGCTTCCGATAATCCGTTTAATAGTGCGTACAGTTTGTTACAGGTTTCCTCCCAAGAGAACAGCTCCGCATAGCGTCGGGTAGCCTCTCTATCGGGGTACTCCTGAAACAAATTCGCAACAGTCTTTGCGATGGAACCCGAAGTTCGCTCAGGAACCAACAGGCCCGCCTCCGCTGTCGCCACTACCTCAGGTGTTCCCCATATGTTGGTTGCCACAACAGGCGTACCGCAGGCCATAGACTCCAGCAGCACATTGGCCCAGCCTTCACGGCTCGAAGCTAATACCATGACGTCAACGGCCGAGTAAACTTCCGAGAGTTGATTCTGGTCTAAGGCCCCAAGGAAACGTACTCGCTGCTCCAGTCCGTGCTGTTTTACCAATACATTCAGCGCATCCTGTTCTTCACCATCGCCCGCGATCAACAGGTTGCAATCTGGCAGATCGCGCATGGCTGCAACAACCAAGTGATGGCCTTTCCTTTCAATCAGGTGACCAACACTCAATAGAGTCTTTCCTTTAATGCCCCACTTGTCTCGGCATTTATCCCTGTCCTGCGGGTGAAACAACTCAAGGTTCACGCCATTGCGCAGCACGTTGATCTTTTCTTTGACGGCTCCAATTTTTGCCATTTCATCTTTGAGAGCGGCACACACGGTTATGGAGGCAGCGGCCTTGCTGGCCGCCCAGAGAATCATTTTCCTCGGCAGACGATATGCTGGAATCAAATTAATGTCGGTGCCGCGAGCGGTCACAGTGAAAGGCACCTTGAACAGGCGAGATATTAGCGCTATGCCGACGCCGTCGGGGTAGTAGTAGTGGCCGTCGACCAGATCGAAATTGTACCCGGTGCGCTTAATGGCCAGCATTTGCCAAAGAAAGGCCAAAGCCAGGAATAAAGGGGTGAGCAGCATGCCAATCTTCGGTATCACCAGGTATCTGGGGTGATAAATGGTTACTCCGTGACGCTCTTCAACCATTGGGATGTTCCGCGAATCGACGTAGCGGGGAAAACGCTTATCACTGAACGGGAACCAAGGGACTGGGGCAACAACTACCGCTTCCACAGGGTGCGATGCCATTAGCTGGCGCAACCGCGTTTCTACAAAAATGCCATGCCGGGGCTGCGCCAGGTTCGGATACAGAGTCGACATCACCAAGAGTTTGAGCATCGGATTAAAACTCCAGATCCAGATGCTTGAAACTGGCATCAAACATTAGCAATGCCCAGATAATCGCGCTGTGCTCCTTTACTCCGGACATATGCTGATCCACCAACTGCTTTAGATAAGCTTGATTGAAAATTCCGCTTTCCACCAGGGTACCGCTATTAACTAACCCGGTTACACGCTCTCTCAAAGGCCCTCTGAACCATTTTGCCAGAGGCACGCCAAAACCCATTTTGTCTCTGTAGAGAACGTCATGGGGCAGGTGCGGCTCAAGTGATTTCTTCAGAGAGTACTTGCCTTCCTGTCCTTTGAGCTTTTGTTCTGGCGGCAGGTTGGAGACCCACTCAACGAATTTATGATCCAACAAAGGCACGCGCACTTCGAGAGCATGAGCCATACTGGCCCGATCTACCTTAGTGAGAATATCGCCTGGTAAATATGTCTTCAGATCAATGTATTGGATCTGCGAAAGAGGGTCTTTAATATCTCGGCGCTTGTCAGCGTGTTTCTTGAAGACCTCAACCGCCCTGTAGCCCTGCAACTTACCATGCATACTCTTGTTAAACAGATTATGCCTCTGAGTGTCTGTAGTAATGGACACCGTATGCAAGTACGCGGACAGCGGATCTCTGGACAAAGACTCAAAGGTACTCTTGGCTCGAAAAATTCTCGGAGCCCAATCAGCCTTAGGATAGATTTTTGCGAGAGTTCCAAAAACCACTCGACGAAAGCCCAATGGCAGCAACGAACGTATTTTCTCTTCGTTCATGTGCCAACGGTGGCGCCGATATCCTGCAAAGCTCTCGTCACCTCCATCGCCAGACAAAGCTACAGTTACTTCTTTCTTGGCCAGTTCACAGACTCGGTAAGTCGGTATTGCGGAACTGTCCGCGTAGGGCTCGTCGTAAACTCTGGCCAGAGTATCCAGCAAATCAAAGTCATCGCTATTGACGATATTCTCGTGATGATTGGTTTTATATTGCTCTGCCACCATGGTGGCAAACTCGGTCTCATTGTATTGTTTGACGTCAAAACCTATGGCACAGGTATTAACGGGCTTATCACTGCTCTGCGCCATCATCGCAACAACCGCACTGGAATCTACCCCTCCCGACAAGAATGCGCCCAGCGGCACCTCTGCGACCATACGAATATCTACCGCCTTGCGCATGCGCTCCACAAGCTCTTGATGCATGCTCGCTTCGTCACCGACTCCTGACATCTGAAAAGGCACGTCCCAATATTCTTTCTGCTCCGGAACAGGTTTACCTTTTTCCAGCAGCAGAGTATGACCCGGGGACAATTTAAATACATCGCGATAGATGGACTTTGGCTCGGGCACATAACCAAGCGCAAAATAGTCTTCTATGGCCTCATAACAGACTTTTTTTGAAAGCCCTGGATGCTCTTGCAGTACTTTCAGCTCTGAACCAAAGATAAATGAGCCGTCGGACAACACTGAGTAGTAGAAAGGCTTGATTCCCAGCCGATCACGGGCGCAAAAAAGTACTTGTTTGTTGCGATCGTAGATGGCGAATGCAAACATGCCACGAAAGTAATCGACACAGGATTCACCCCATTCTTGCCAAGCATACAGGATGACTTCAGTGTCGCAATGAGTTCGGAATTGGTA
>JALUYN010000160.1 GCA_027012915.1 Cellvibrionaceae bacterium | reverse complement strand
CACCGAAGAGGATCCAGCCCCCTTCTTGGTTTATGACGCCTATGCAAATCCGGAAGAGCAGGTGAGACGTGACGACTGAAACCCTCTTCACTGTATCCTGTACGCCTGATCAAGTCTGGCAGGCCACAATGGCCTTCGCAAAACACTGTCCGCATGAGCTTTCAATTGCGGCATTAAAACGCGAAACCGAGCTCAGGGCGCAATTGACCTCCGACCAGTGGACCGCTGCTCTTTTGCGCGCACTCGCTTTGCTGGATGCGTTGATTGTCCAGGCTGAACAAAAACAGATGGATTTCGAAACCGCGTTGGGTCTCTTAGAAATGGGCATCATACCGGATGCGGTTTATGATGCCGCGGCAACTGAAATCATATCGATCCGTCGAGGATTAGATCAAACCCTTCCGGCGCGCTTCAGATCATCGATCGTCGAAGACTTTATAGATGCCGGATTGTTGAACTGATACATGCAACCTGAGCATTGACCACCTTTAACTTTCAGTCTTGAGGTAAGCAATTAATACCAATCAAAACAGTAGGCCGCGGCTTACGAAGATCAGGAGCGGGGCATGTCTGAAAACCAAAAAGAGAATATTTCAACTCAAGATCTACTGAACATGTCTGCTAGCATTGTTTCTTCTTACGTAAGCAACAATGCTATACCAGCATCCGCCCTTCCGGGGCTCCTCGACACAATTCACCATAAACTTGCAGCGCTTTCATCCGAGTCCGCCGAAGCTGAACCACTAACACCCGCTGTACCAATCAACAAATCTGTGACCGACAATCACATAATTTGCTTAGAAGATGGCCAGAAACTAAAGATGCTGAAGCGTTACCTTCGCAGCCGGTACAATCTAAGTCCCGATGATTATCGCGCCAGGTGGGGACTCCCTCAGGACTACCCAATGGTCGCTCCAGCTTATGGACGCCAACGCTCGGAGATGGCCAAGCAAATAGGTCTGGGCAAGAAAAGGTAAGATCACATTGGCCACTGAGGTATCATGGGAAAATTTCGTCGAAGCCCTTCAGGACGCCCAGATGGATTCCGAAGCAGTGGCACGACAGATCGTTATTCATATGACTGAAGAAAAGGGCACCGCGGATCCTGTTATTCGCGGATTGGCCTATGGACTTTTCAATCAAGGCCTAGATCTAATCCCCAAGCAGAATCTCCTGAACTTGTTGGCCGAGTTGTCCGAGCATATCTCCAACATCTCAGACGAAAAATCGTAATAGGTCTGTTTCTAAAGGGGCCAAAAGGCTCCTAGAAACGCTTATTCGGTAATATGCGTTATGGGAAATTGTCCGTATACGGATTACTATTCGCTTCATGTAAACTCTAGGTGGGGCACTTTTATACCGGCGTTGTCAACACTACAAATTCACGTGGAAGCGGCCTGAATTGATGGAGCACTCTGGTGAGCCAACCACTGCAATGCGATCATCATTCCAAGAAGCATCACACCATAGATCGCGCTTAGAGAACCAAGCAGGACACCAACCATTCCTGCGATAGGCACAACAACCAGAGAATAGAAACCCGTGGCCATCACCACTCTGGACGGTCGTTTCACAGCATAGCATTCAGCACTAAGGACAATAAACGCCGAAAACGGACCAACGAGGACGACCAGAAGCATTGTTGCAATGGTCCAGTCCAAACGCAATCCCTCATGCCCCCAGATATAAGCTGCACAAACTGCTAATACCCCCATTACACCAACAGCAAGCGCATACTTCCAAATCACGGAACGAACTTGATTGGCTATCTCATCAAATGAGAGCACATCACCCAAGGCTCGACGTTCGGACAATGCCGGCACCAAGGCTATACCCATCGACACGCCCGGAACCATGAGGATCCTTTCAACCCTACTCAGAAGAGTATGAGCACCTAAAGTGTCTATCCCTATGAACCCCGCCGCGGTCGCAACGAACAACAGTGCGACCGGGTCTAGCGCCTGCGATAATCCGGCAGGCACGCCCGTTTTCAAAATACTACGCGCTTTTCCAACAATGTCATCGACGCGAATGCGCCAATCCACCTTCAGGTGGATCCACAGAAGAATGGCAGCATGCATCGCTCCAACGGTCTGACCAACCACTCCGCCCAGCACCACACCGACAAGACCTAAGGGTGGAATTCCAAGTAGGCCCAATCCCAGGGCCGCAGAACAAATTACGCCCACGAGCGTCTTGACGACCATTACTCCGCCGGTCAGGCCCGCTTTGCCTATTCCTTGCAGGGTCGCGACCCCCGCAAAGGAAAACGACGCCGCCAAGGAAACTCCTCCCCAGAGCGCGATATAATTCTGCAGCTCGTTTCCTATCTCTTCACTTGCTGCCGTCAGAGACGCGAATGAGCCGGCACATACCACTAAGCCAATCCAAACCAGCCCGGCAAAGCACACCTGCAACGCTAAGCCCGCTGCGATACTCGATGCTCGAGTGTCTGCTGACGTTGCAACTTCAACCGCAATCCCCGTGTTCACACCAAGCGCGAGAGCAAACAAAATCACTGTCACAGGAACGCCGAGCCCGAAAGCTGCAAGCTCGACTGGCCCAAGTGCTGCGCATATTAAGGCCTCTGCAAACACACCCAGCGATACGGCCAGCAAGCCTACTGATATTTTGACGCCTTGCTTTACTACTGGGCGGGCAGTGGACCCTTTGGTCATGTGATCCGGAATTTAAGCGTGGTGAGCATCTTAAACCTCAATAGCGATATATTTGGCCTTTGCGATCGCAGCCGGTTTCTTTACAATCAAATTCACCGAGCGCAATCCCGGCCATCGCACCTTGATCTTTTCCTGGATCACAGCCACGCAGGTTTCAACAAGCTGATACTTACCATCGACACATACACGTTCGATAAGCTCTGCAACGTGATCGTAATCAATCGTCTCATCTATCGCATCTGACGTTGCACAAGCGAATATGTCTGTCTCGAGTTTTACATCGAAGAACAATTTTTGAGGGTTCGTCCTCTCATGTGGATATATTCCAATAATGCACTCGACTTCCAAGTCTTTAATGCAAATGAAAGTGCCGGGCTCTTCGCGAGCTAACAGCTCGTTTGCAAAATCTGTTTCCATGTCAATCATCCTCTACTTTTTCTCAACTGCCGCAAGAAACTCTTCGGCAGTTATGGTCATCTGAAACTCTGATGAAGCTGCCACCTGGTCTCGCGCGACTTCAGAAACCTTGAGAGATGTTGTCGGATCAACAGCATTT
>JALUYN010000159.1 GCA_027012915.1 Cellvibrionaceae bacterium | reverse complement strand
AGAAATTTCAGGACAAGCTGAAAGGTATTTTTGGTGGTGGTTCCGGTGGTGGTGGCGCCTCTGGCCCTTCTTTCAGCGGGGCTACTCTGGGATTGGTGTTGGTGGTGGTTGCCATCGCTTACCTGGTGCTGGGTATTTACCAGATCAACGAGCAAGAGCGCGGTGTGGTTCTGCGTTTCGGCGTCTATAAAGAGACAGTGGATGCAGGTCTGCATTGGAACCCGCCTCTGATCGACTCAGTGACCACAGTCAATGTCACCAAGGTTCGTCTGCACAGCTCCCGCGGCTTGATGCTGACCGAAGACCTGAACATTGTTGAGGTTAATCTGTCGGTACAGTATCGCATCAGCGACGCCAAAGACTTTGTGCTGCAAGTTCGCGATCCTGAGCGCAGTCTGACTCAGGCCACCGAAAGTGCTCTGCGTCACGTAGTTGGTTCCACGGCGATGCACGAAGTACTCACCGAAGGCCGTGAAAAAGTGGCTCAGGAAGTACGCACTCGAATCCAGGATTACCTGAATTCATACGAAACGGGTATTCAGCTGGAAACCGTCAACGTTGAAGACACCAATCCTCCTCGCGAAGTACAAGCCGCGTTTGATGACGTGAACAAGGCGCGGGAAGATGAGGAGCGTCTGAAGAACGAAGCGGAAGCATATTCTAACGGTATCATCCCCGAAGCCCGTGGTAAGGCTCAGCGTATGATCGAAGAGGCCAACGCCTACCGCGAGCAGGTTGTGGCTCAGGCAGAAGGTGAGGCACAGCGCTTTGAGCAGCTGCTGACCGAATATCAGAAGGCGCCGCGAGTGACTCGCGACCGTTTGTATCTGGATGCGGTGCAGGAAGTTATGGCCAACAGTTCCAAGGTGATGATCGATGTGGAAGGTGGCAACAACATGCTCTACCTGCCGTTGGACAAGATCGTCAACTCCTCCAGACCAGCGGCTGCTGCCCAGCAGATTTCTCCCGATGTATTGCGGGAAATCAGCAATCGCGTTACCGATCAGTTGCGTCGTGAGGCTATCAATAATTCGCGCCGCAGGGAGCTTCGTTAATCATGAACAACAAGTTATTTAGTGTCCTGGTCGCGGTAGCGATTGTCCTTCTGGTAGCCAGCAACGCGCTCTTTATCATTAAGGAAACAGAGCGTGGCGTTATGCTGAAGTTCGGTAAGGTGGTGAATGATGATCTGAAACCCGGCTTGCAGGTCAAGATCCCCTGGGTTCATGAAGTGCGTAAGTTTGACGCGCGGATACTGACTCTCGACGCCCGTCCCGAGCGTTTCCTGACCGTTGAAAAGAAAGGCATGATCGTAGACTCCTTCGCCAAGTGGCGCATCAAGGATGTTAGTACTTACTATACCGCCACTAACGGTGAGGAAAGCCGCGCCGAGCGTCTGCTGTCTCAGCGTATTAATGAGGGCCTGCGTAACCAGTTTGGTTTGCGTTCTCTGCACGAAGTGGTCAGCGGTGAGCGTGATCAGTTGATGGTAGATCTAACCGCTAAGCTCAACGAGTTCAGCAACACCGAATTGGGTATTGAGGTGGTCGATGTGCGTGTGAAGCGTATTGATCTGCCCGAGCAGGTGAGTGAGTCGGTATTTAACCGGATGACCTCAGAGCGTGAGCGTGAGGCTCGCGAGCATCGCTCCAAAGGTAAGGAGCAGGCCGAGGTCATTCGCGCTGATGCGGATCGCCAGCGCACCATCCTTGAGGCGGAAGCCTACCGTGACTCCGAACTGGCTCGCGGTGAAGGCGACGCCAAAGCGGCTGCGATCTACGCTTCTGCTTACAACAAGGACCCAGAGTTCTACACCTTTGTGCGCAGTCTGAATGCCTATAAAGAGACCTTTAAGGGTAAAGAAGACATTCTGTTGGTTGACCCGGAGAGCGATTTCTTCCGCTATCTGAACAACTCCAAGGGTGACAAATAAGAGCTGCATGCGGTTTGGCTTTAGCCCAATTGCCTCGGGCTTTAGCCCTGCTGGGTTAAACAAGGCGTAAGCCAAACTGCCCCTATTAAATTTAGGGGTAGTTGATTGTTCCCTGAACAGTAAAAATGGTATCATTACGTAACCGGGCCTGGTGACAGTCCCGGTTTTTTTATGTTCAGGACGAACTGGCAGGTATTTGCGCGGCAATTGCTCCTGCATTGCTCTAGCGCCTACATTCGTGTAGGCGTCCTGCAAGATCTGCACTTCCGCCTTCCGTAGCGGTCGTATGGCGCGAGAGGCCGGACAAGGTGAATTGAAGCGAAGCTTCAGAGAGGGTGCCCTGGGGTAAGCCGGTAGCGGCCGTGCCTGTTCGATTCAGGCACGACAAAGTGGTAACCGTGAGTTGGCAGATCATGTGGGAAGAGCTGGGTAAGGCATTTTGCCTGATGTTGGTAATTGAAGGCATTATCCCGTTTCTCTACCCGGCGCGCTGGCGCGGACTGGTTGCCCAATTGGCGTCTGTCAGCGACGCCCAGCTCCGACAGATGGGGCTGGTGAGCATGCTTCTCGGTGCTGGCTTACTCTATTTATTGAACTAATTTGATTCATAAAAGGTTGATTTGACGATGACCTACGCTGAACGCTGGTTGTTGCCCGATGGTGTTGAAGACATGCTGCCTGAAAAGGCGGCTCGAATTGAGGCACTGCGTCGCCGTATGTTGGACCTCTATAGCCGTTGGGGCTATGAAATGGTCATCCCGCCGTTAATCGAATATACGGACTCCCTGCTGATAGGTCTGGGGCAGGATATCGATTTGCTTACCTTCAAGGTGGTGGATCAACTGAGCGGCCGCACCATGGGAATTCGCGCGGATATTACCCCGCAGACGGCTCGTATTGATGCGCACAGTTTGCAGCGCAGCGGCGTATCTCGCTTGTGCTACGCCAGCCATGTACTGTACACCCGTCCCAAATCGCCGTTGGGAACTCGCTCACCCTTACAGACCGGCGTTGAACTTTACGGTGAAGCCAGCCTGGCGGCGGATATTGAAGTCATTTCCCTTTTACTGGCATCGCTTCAGGAAGCGGGCCTCGAGCAACTGAATATGGATCTTGGTCACGTCGGCATTTATCGCGGACTGATCGATATTGCTGGTCTCGATGAAGATCAGGAAAAAGTATTTTTTGAACTGCTGCAGAGCAAAGCGGTAACCGAACTCAACGCCTGGGTCGACGAGTCTGCTTTGCCGGCCGATGTCGCTGCTATGCTGAAAGTGTTGCCCCTACTGGCCGGGGATCGCAGTGTT
>JALUYN010000158.1 GCA_027012915.1 Cellvibrionaceae bacterium | reverse complement strand
GGCGAATGAATTGGCCTATGCGCAGAATCGTCGCTACGTCGATCAAGACCTGAACCGTTGTTTTAGTCAATCGCTGCTCGGCAAGGCACCAGAAAACAGAGAGCAAGCCCGGGCTCAGGAGATCAACCGATTGTTTGGCCCCAAAGGGGCAGACACGAAAACCGACTGGATTATTGATCTACATACCACCACAGCGAATATGGGAATTACGCTGGTGGTTCAACAAAATGACCCGCTGGCGTTGGATATGGCACTGTATGTTCAGCAGCAACTCCCCGATGCCATTATTTTTTATGAGGATAACCTCCCCGAAGCAGATCCATTTCTTTGCTCGGTTGCCAGGCATGGTCTCTTGATTGAAGTCGGTCCCGTTGCGCAGGGATTACTGCGCTGGCAGACCTTTGAGCAGACGCGACAAGCGCTTATGCACGCCTTGGACTTTATCGACTTACACGCCGGCGGCAATCTTAACTTGCCGTCTACCCGAGAAGCGGAGGTGTTTCAGTTTGTTGAAAAGCTGCATTTGCCCCGCGACGAGAACGGCGAAATAATAGGAATGGTTCATCCTGATCTGCAAGATCATGATTATCGTAGAATATCACCAGGCGATCCCATATTTATTCTCGATACTGGCGAGACCGTATTGTTTGAATATCCCGAAGCCATGCACGTGGCCTATCGCTAATGCGTAAGCGACACTTGAGCTGGGAAAGCGTATAAAAAAATACAGCCACAGCCAGTGGCGCACAATTGAGAGGTTTTCAATTTCCGATGACTCAACAGCAGCAAGACGAATCCGCGCCGCAGGTGAACAGCATAGAAGACCTGGCCATACTGGCAGACTATTCTCTGATGGATGCGCTCAATTGCGATCCTGCCGCGACAGCCGATGGCGATGACTATCATCCTCGTCAGGTTTTCTCGGGTCACTATGTGCCGGTAAAGCCAACGCCTATTGCGGATGCTGAATACATCAGCCACAGCAAAACGTTTTTCAGTGAACTCAACTTCAGTGATGAACTGGCACTCACTGAAGGCTTTCGCCGTTTGTTTTCTGGCGATGTGACTCAAGTGCCTTCTCCCATGCGCAAAGTGGGCTGGGCGACGGGGTACGCGCTTTCTATCTTTGGTACCGAATATACGCAGCAGTGCCCTTTCGGCACAGGCAATGGCTACGGCGATGGCCGCGCCATGTCTGTGCTCGAGGCCGTGATTAATAATCAACGCTGGGAAATGCAACTAAAAGGCGGTGGCCCTACCCCTTACTGCCGCGGCGCCGACGGGCGCGCGGTGTTGCGTTCCAGTGTTCGCGAGTTTCTGGCACAGGAGCATATGTACGCCCTGGGTGTTCCAACATCGCGTTCTTTGAGTTTGTTTGTGTCCAAAACCGAATCAGTGCATCGCCCCTGGTACTCGCAAGGATCCAACTCTACCGATCCGAACGTTATGGTTGCAGAGCCCGTTGCCATTTCAACACGCGTAGCGCCCTCTTTCCTGCGCGTCGGTCAACTGGAATTGTTTGGACGCCGAGCCCGGAGTAGTGAAAATCCGAATTCGATCGAAGAGCTGGAGAAAATCGTTCTGCATCTGATTGATCGCGAATACCAGGACGAAATTGACGAGAGTTCATCAATTGAAGAGAAATTATTAGGCCTGGCATCTGCATATAGCGAGCGTTTAACTTCACTGGTAACTGATTGGTTACGCGTCGGCTTTTGCCAGGGGAATTTCAACAGCGACAACTGTGCCGCTGGCGGCTTCACTCTCGACTATGGTCCCTTTGGTTTCTGCGAACGTTTCGATCCTGCATTTCAACCCTGGACAGGTGGTGGCCAGCATTTCTCATTTTTCAGTCAACCAGTAGCTGCGGCAAGAAACTTCCATATGTTCTTAACGGCTCTGCGCCCCTTGTTGGAAGTTCACTCCGGCTCAGCTGACAAATTCGAAGAGATCGAACGGGGTTTTATCTCATCCATGCAATCAAAGCTGGAAGCGATGTGGGCCGCCAAACTGGGGCTGGAAACATTTGATTCGGAGTTATTCAGTGATCTTATGTCATTGATGCTAAAGACCTCCGTGGACTACACCATTTTCTTTCGTGAACTTTCGAATCTGCCCGAAACTGTTGATTCACTGAAACTGAGTTTTTATCAAGAACCTGACAACTCGCTGGAGCAACAATGGTCCGAGTGGCTTGATCGCTGGAAAACCGTTGCCCTTTCTACGAATGACAAAGACCAACTCTCGGAGACAATGAAACAAGTCAATCCAAAATACACCTGGCGAGAGTGGTTGATTGTGCCCGCCTATCAGCAGGCCAGAGACGGAGACTACTCTCTCATACATGAGCTGCAAGAAGTACTGGGAAGCCCCTACGACGAACAATCAAAAGAAGTCGAAGACAAATACTACCGACTAAGGCCATCGGAATTCTTTAACGCTGGCGGCGTCGCACACTACAGCTGCTCGTCCTGATGCTTATCTTGACTCAGTAAAGAGTTGCACCTATTCACCAAGGGATTTTTTCTGTGGCATTTAAACTGTTTTACACCGATTACACCGTCGACAAACACGTAAGATCGGATGAAGCAAAACCTGCAACGAAGGAAGAGATAGTCGGCTGTATGAATCGTCTTCTACACGAGCCTGACAACTTCGTCGGCCTTATCGATGGCAAAGATGTCATGTTGCAATTTATGGTCGAGGATTCCGGAGAGATATGCATTGATGTCCCCCTGCATGACCGCAAGGGGTCGTTTATGAAAACCTCAGATATTGGTGAGTGTATCGATATCGTAACTGCACTGCAGGCGAACATCGAACTGGAGGAAATCAACGGGCTTGAATTCAAGTCTTGGGGAAAATAACAGGAACACACTCTCCCGCTCCAGAGCAACTTCTGTTGCTCTGGCCCAGTGTCACCGTCCCCGATAGTAGCTGAACGCAATCCCGAGACACTAAGCAAAAGAATTCTCGAATCCAAAGAGTTATAATGCCCGCTATGTTTGAGGAGATTGCCGTCCCAGCCCTGTAAGCAGCCCAGTGAATAATTCGGTATTCATGTCTTTCTCAATTCACTCAAAATCACACTGATTTACACTCTTGTACGCATGACAGAAAAGCCTTTGCAATCAACGGGAAGCCCCGAGACTAATGAGACACGAGTATTTATGGGAGCCAGGCGCTTCTCCGTTGCTCCGATGATGGACTGGAGCGACAGATAAAAAATCAGTTAAAAATCAGCCTGTTACAGAGC
>JALUYN010000157.1 GCA_027012915.1 Cellvibrionaceae bacterium | reverse complement strand
GGCTTTCTTTTTTTCAGCCAGGTTTCAGGAACTGATGATTTAACGAAGCCATCGACCACTCTCTCAATGCCAGCACTTGACGGTAGTATGCTGAAACCAAGACATGAAAGAATCCATAATGAAATGGAAAAAGATCACGTGAATAAAAACATTCTGCATGATACAAAACTGCAGCGACGCCATGAAGAAATGACACGCCTGGGAGCGTCATAAGCTGGAATGAAGGCACGCGGACAGATGTCTGGCAGAAAAGGACGAGCCCATCATCGCGCTCTAGAGAAAAATCAAACAAAATCTGGCGTCTGGAAAATGCAATCCAAAACACCGCTGGCGCGACCAGCCACAAAAATCATGACTGGCCATATAATTCATTTACCGGGATCTTGGCGCAAAATTGATCACTTAAACATGAACATAAAATAATCAGTATATATATATTTCATTTGCACCTTGACTAGAATTTTCTTGGTTAGCCAATATTAATAGCCGAGATTTCCCTTTATTTTTTACATATGAAAAATCAACGATAAAAGAGCTCAATTCATATATGGGAAACACTGTAAAACCTGAATCTAAACCACCATTATCCCAGCGAGCTCTGATTAATTTATCCGCCCCTGAAGCGGGAGCTAACCCAGAAAAACCTGACCTTCTTTGCCTGATATAGGTCAAGACAGTTCCATTATTTACAATTACTTTCCTGGGAATAGACAGATACTCCTCATTAACGGAAAAAGCGTAATCAGGTGATGTAGTGATTTCCCGCTCCTCCAAGCGTTTAATTAATCTTGGCGAGGAAACTTTGCCCAAGTCTAGCTGTGGCCAAGGCTTACGGCTGGGGCTCCGCAGTTCAAGATTTTCTTCACCCACTACTATAGAGGTTGTATT
Source organism: Cellvibrionaceae bacterium (assembly GCA_027012915.1). Next base: position 2,368 of record JALUYN010000157.1, on the reverse strand, counting down.
ATCAACAGGGAAAACAGAGAAAATCATTTTCTCAGCATTAGACAAAACAATTGAGTCACCACGAACATCGCCGCCCTCCGCAAAAGCAAATGCTGGTTTCCCAATGTCGCCTTGCAACAACTCATATCTTTGGGTGTAAAGCTGATTGTTGATAAAGCGTAACGCAATATTCTCGGTTTTTTTGGTTTCTTCCCGCAACTCCTGCTCAGAGACTTCAAAAAGTTGAGAGTAAAGCTTCGTGTATTGCCCTTTGCCTGAGATATCTCGGTCTTGCCCCCACACCACAGCAATCTCCGGATTCGAATCTGAGTCTGACTGACCAACCGATAAGAAGATTGCTTTCGAATTTTTGAGGCTGGACGCGAGTGCATCAACTCTTTTTATCCTGTTGCCATCGAAGACGCCCAGCACCAATGAGGAATCCGACAGAAAAACCAGTTGATCCTCCTCGCGGTCCGACCATGAGAGCGCCTCAACCATTTTCGGATTGAAATCCTCTGGCAGAGGAAGAACGCTGCGAGAACTAACCTCCTCTCGCAATGCAACTTCACTTTGATCGTTCTCGTCAATCAGTACAGAAAGCAAGTACTTTTGAGAATCGGTGGACTTAATAGACACTGCAATTCTATCGCTGATTTGAAGTACCTCGAGAATCAGCCCTTCCTCGGAAGATCCTGAACCACCAAACTTAACATCGAAGCCCTTGATATTCAGACGCCCCAACAGGGCAAGGAATTCTTTGTCTGCACTCAAACCATCAATATTTGATACCACCCTGATGCTCTTCTTTCCCGTCCATTCTGACAGCGAGTCCAAGGGTAGGTCGTAGACTTGAGCTTGAGCACCTGACACTGCAAAAAAAACAAGGAAGATCAGGAAAAATGGCTTCATAACATGCCCCTCAAAAAAATTGAGGCCCCGTCCCCGGCGCCTCAATTCTAGTTCCTCCAATCGCAATAAGTATCCTGGGATCAGTAATTCCAGTTCAATTCAAGCATTGCGACATAAGCTGCATCGTCTGCACCAGTTGCGTCCTCAACGCCTTTACCTGGCAGGAAACTGGAGAGTACCAGCCTTGGAGCAAAGTACTGGTTGGCCTGGTATTTGATCGCGACATCAAGCTCGGTTCCGGCATAGCTGTCCACGGATCCACTTGCAGTACTGAGCGTTTCAAGCCCCCCCGTTTGCTGGAACCACATCGGGAAAATCTGCGCCTGATATGACAGCTTAGGCGAGATCGACGCTAAATTTCCCGAACTGCCAACAGAGAGCATAACCTGGCCTGGGTTGTTACCGGTGCCGGCATTGGAAATACCGCCATATCCGGCGCCACCAGGGCCAGCCTGGTCAAGGGCGATACCGAAAAGACCCGATGCGATCGCCTGGTTGGAGTTCGGCTGCCATCCCAAGAACTGGCCGTCAATACCAATCAGGGGCGAGTATCTACCAATGTCGGTGATGCCCAGCCAGCCCTCTACATCATTATCGGTAGGGTCGTCGTCCCCGCTGGCTACTCGCAGTGCTATGAAGGGGTTGAAGGACTCATTAAGCGGGTACTCAAGGCTCGCGTAGCCGGCAAAAGCACTGATGTCGTCACCATTGTCGAAACTCCCGGTCACACCGAGCGCTTCGGCCCGAACCTTCATAGCGCCAACATTTCCGATGTATTCGACACCGTAATAGGTTGCTTTCGCACCTTTCTGCTGGTTGTCGCTATAAGTCAGGATGGGCGAAATACGACTACCTTTCCCCAGATCGATATCAAATTTCGAAGCAAACACATCCCAGTCCAACTCACCGTTGGCGGGATTGGCCCCAGGGGCCTGTATGTCCGAAATGAGCCCATCTGTAATCGGCATCCAGAAAACATCATAGCTACCGAACGAAGTCTTGCCGGTAGCGCCGAACAAGGGATGGTCGTCGCCGTATAGAAGCCCGCCGGAAGCCAGATCCAGATTCTTGAAGGTCCAGCCGCCTTGAAGGGTAAATGCCGGATCGAAGGTATAGGTGAAGAAAGCCTGCTCCAGGCCAAATCTCTCGCCTCGGTATGCGCGATCGACAGAATTGGCGTCGAGGGCAAAGTCGTTCTCAAGAAGTATTTTGCCTGTCCAGTTATCACCGGTCGCCACTACGCCAAGCCTGACCTCAGCCCTGACATGCTCATCTCCAACCTGAACACCGCCCGCAGAAGTTCCCGTGGCACCATCATCGACGCTGCTGTCCAGATCGAAATTAGAAAAATAGGTTGGTTGAAATTTGCCTTGGGTAAGAATATCCAACTTGATTCCTGAAGCCGTAGGAACTTCCACCGCTAATGCTGCAGGCACTCCGTTCGCAGCTATCAGCACCCCCAAAACTCCCTGACCGA
>JALUYN010000156.1 GCA_027012915.1 Cellvibrionaceae bacterium | reverse complement strand
TTTTTCAAACGACCTGAGCTTTCGCGACTGGAACTATTGGGAAGCCTCTCGGGAGAATCCGAGTTCACCGAGGACCTTCGAGCACTGGATGCACTGCTCTATGGCAGTGAGGAAAAGCGTCTTCCTCCGGCATTGGTCGATGCCCTAAAGCAACGTCTGACTGCGCTTGAAAAAGCGCCCCCGTACAACAGTACTGAAGCTGACACCCTGCCCTCACTGTACCGCTGATAGAATTTGCTAAGGCCTTACGGTTCCGGTAATTCGGCACGAATATCATGCAGCGTGAGTGGATTGCCTTCGCCATCCAGAACCCGCATATAGGGTAGCGGTTGCTGCTTTGCGCGATCGGTCATAATCAGAATATTGCGCGCCTCGGGTTCCACCCATTTGTCAGACCACTGACGCAACGCCACCATCACGGGAAACAGATCCCGTCCCTTTTCCGTAAGTTTGTACTCAAAGCGCGGGCCGTGCTCTCCTGCGTCGACTTTGCGCAATATCTCCTGCTCTACCAAAGCCTCCAGCCGATCACGCAGAATATTTTTGGCAATTCCCAAACTCCGCTGAAAATCGGAGTAGCGCGTAATGCCAAACATGGCATCACGCACGATCAAAAACGCCCAAATATCCCCCACAGCATCCAGACAGCGAGCCACGGAACAATCCACTTTTGAAAAATCTTTTCTAGCCATGGTGTATTTATACCACAAATAAGGTTGCTTTAGAAAACCATACAATATAGTCTTTTTAAGAAACCATATTGCCATGCATTGTCACTTACTCATCCGACATGACCAAGACAAAAGAGGAAACACCATGAGCAAACCCATAACCCTGTACTTCGATTTTCTGTCACCCTATACCTATCTCGCCAACACCCAACTTAAAACGACGTTGGCTGCTGATATTCAGGAAATTCACTATATTCCCGTGCCGATTCTGACGGTGATGGAACGCGTGAATAATTCGCCAACCACCATACTCAGCCCCGCCAAAGGTCAGTACGCTCAGCAGGATCTGGGCCGCTGGGCCCGTCGTTATCAAGTACCCTTCTCCCGTAACCCATATTTGGGGAAATTCGGCTCCGAGAGCCTGTGTCTGGTAACAATTGCCGCACAGCAAGCCGGGTGCGCCGAAGAGTGTATTCAGGCGCTGTTCCAGGCCATGTGGATCGACGGCGTCAACCTTGGGGATGATGAGGAATTGCGTCGCGTATTGAACGATGCCGGCATCGGCGATACCCAGCAGCTTTTGGATGCCCGCGAGAGCGAGACCGTAAAACAACAACTGCAAGCCAATATTGAAGCCGCTGTGAACGCTGGCGTGTTTGGCTCACCCAGTTTCGTGGTTGAAGAGCAACTGTTCTTTGGCAACGACCGCCTGGACTTTGTTAAAGAAGCCCTTGTCGCTTGAACACCGAACGGGAGAAATACTATGTCTGAGAAATTGTGTCTGATCACCGGGGTCGGCCCCGGTACAGGAACTGAGCTGGTCAAACGCTTTGCCAGCGATGGCTACCGCGTAGCCATGATTGCCCGCAATCAAGAGCGCTTGAAACAGCTGGAACAAACCGTCGACAATACGATTGGCTACACCTGCGATGTCAGTAATACAGAGCAGTTGCTCTCTAAGCTATCGCAGATCAAGAGCGATTACGGCTGCCCCGATGTGATTATCCACAACGCCGTGGGCGGCGCCTTTGGGGATTTCCTCGAGATCGAGCCCGAGGTCATCGAAAAGAACTTCCAGATCAATACCATGGCTCTGCTTCACCTGGGCCAGGCATTCGGTGAGGATATGATCGAACGCGGCAGCGGTGCCATTGTTGTCACCGGCAATACCTCAGCTTATCGGGGCAAAGCCAAATTTGCCGCATTTGCCCCCACCAAGGCGGCACAGAGAATCCTGGCAGAATCCATGGCTCGTCGTTTGGGCCCGGATGGCATTCACGTAGCCTACGTAGCAATTGATGCGGTAATCGATGTGGAATGGGCGCGACAACTCCACTCCAACCAACCAGATGAGTTTTTCTGCAAACCCGCGGATATTGCCGAAGAGTGTTTCCGCATTGCTCATCAGGCGAGATCTGCCTGGTCGTTTAATGTGGAAATCCGACCCTACGGTGAAAACTGGTAGTCGGTACTTGCCTAAACATCACTACTGATTTCAGAAAGACGCAGTAGTTTCGAATCGGGGACGCGATAGCTTTTGTCGCTCCCCGATATCGGACAACGAAAACTCAGATTGACCGACTGCAGCTGCAAATCGATACCGTCGGCCTCACCATTGCCATAGAGACGATCACCAACGATGGGAAATCCAATTCCACTAAGATGCTGACGAATCTGGTGTTTACGACCAGTCAACAATTGCACGTCGAGCAACGAGCGATCAGCCCCGCCCTCCAAAAAACGAAAGCGGCTCTTCGCCACTTTGCCCTCAACCGCACGATCCACCTCGAGCCAATCCTCGTAAGACGAAAAATCACCTTTCACCAAAGCGCGATAGCGTTTATCCATTCGCCCTTGCGCAAAGGCTTCACTAAAGAGGCGCGCGGCGTTCTTGGTGTGCGCCAACAGCAACAAACCACTGGTGGCACGATCCAGGCGATGCACCAGAAACACCGGTTTTTGCTGATCATATTGCAGAAAGTACTGCTCCACCCAACGATGGATGGAGCAAAAATCGCCCCACCGACTGCCCTGACAATAGAGACCGTAGGGCTTAAACCAGATGCTGTAATCGCCTGCATCCTCTATCAAAGAAGGTTCTGGAACCTGTTGTTCCAGTATTTGAGGGTTGTAGAACAACTGCAGTTTATCGTCAGGACGCAGGGGCTTACTGGCGCGCCGCAGCCGCTGCTTCTTGTTACCTCTCACCAACCAGACTGCACCTTTTTGCATGGCATCTTTGACAGTTGCCACAGACAGGGAAGAAGCCTGCGCCAAGAGCTGGCTTGGTTTGTTCTGGCAATTGTCCCGGGTGATAAGACAAGAAATTTCCTGAGGCTGCATAACACGCTGCGCTTACATAGAGTCGAGCTGCGCATTATACGCGGACACGACAAAAGGGGTTATCGAAAGCTCGATAACCCCGTGTCTTACACATATTGGTTAAGCCTTGGGTGTGGCTCTCTCAATAATCGCCTTACAATCGATTCCCTGTGGCAAGGTGCCGTAGACCCAACCGTGATTCTCCGGATTCAGTCGCCCGGCACAAAAGGCCTCGGCAATCTGTGCATCGCCATACTGAAACAAGGTCGAGGCCTGTACT
>JALUYN010000155.1 GCA_027012915.1 Cellvibrionaceae bacterium | reverse complement strand
CCAGTAAACGCCCCACCATGGGCGGCATGGACATGGTCAACGCCAGCACCGCGACGATGGAAAAGAACTCGTAGCGAGACGCCAGCGCCCAGGCCGCCACCGCAGCCGCACCAAAACCCGCCAACACTTTTGTGGCCATCATCGCCGATATAGGGGGCAACAGCTGACTCGCCATGGCTGGCATCATAATATTGGAGATGCGATTGAGGCTCAGTTTGATATCCATACCCTGCCAATCAAAACTGATCCATTCGGCCTTGATCACTTTCGGCGTCATAAACAGCAGCCCCAGAGCAAAGGCCACAATGGTGGCTATCGCAGCCCCCTGAATGCCCAGGCCCAGGGTGAAAATAAAAACAGGGTCGAGCACCAGGTTGATACCGCTGACTGCCATCATCAAAAACCCGGGCAGCATGGTATTGCCATTGGCCCGGCAGATACTGGAGAGCAGATAGACCAGCGCCCCAAACCAGACACTGACCAGCCACCAGGGCCAATAGGCATCAATCACGGGGAATATATTGGCCTCAGCCCCCATAATCGACAGCAGAGGAACACGCAGTAACCACAAGAGCACACTGATAACCGCCAACCCGATGCCACCCAGCGCCAGAGACAAGCCGCTCAGCTGCCGGGCATAGTTGAGGCGATCTTCACCGAGAGCCCGGGAAACAATAGCGGTAATGGCAATGCCCAGCCCCACCTGCACACCGATTACGACCATCTGTACTGGCAGAGTAAACCCCTGGGCTGCCAGAGGCAGAACCCCAAGCTGTCCGATAAAGGCACTGTCGATCAGTTGAAAGCTCAGCAACGACAAAACTCCAAACAGCATGGGCCAGGTCATGTTAAACAGCTGCCGTGCGAGAGATGTGGAGGCTTCCGTACCTGATTTAGAATCTAGAGAATTGATAGTCTGATTGTCCTGGCAGAAAAGATACCGGCGTCGGTATCACGAGAGTGATTGCGCCATTCTTACATATGGAGAGCGTTTGCTAAATGCCGGCATGAGCCACATTCAACCTGACCTTCGATTGCCATAACTGACAAACACCAAGGCCGACAGGATTAATAGAGCTCCGAGAATTAGACGAGTCAGATCCTCCGTGGAACCGCCCCTAGCCTCGCCAAATACAAACAAAGACGCAAACATTGCCAATGGCACCACAGCATTATTGAACGCTGCCAGCACGCCCGCAGACGTCTGTGTGGCGCCCTTGTTCCAGAAAAAAAATCCCAATCCTGACGCCACGACACCGAGATAACCCAGCACCAGCCACTGGGTTGAGGTCGCCTCCAGCGGGATCGGCACTGTACGGCTAAACAGGACAGTTACGATGGCAGTAAAACTGGCACCGCCAAGATACAGATAGGCAAATACCGAGCTGTCGCTGATATGACTTCTGGAGCGTTTCCAGTCGCGGTAGTAGACCTGGCCAAACGCGAACGCCACATTGGCAATCTGCATTAAGGCAAAACCCAACCAGATCTCACTGGAACCGCTTTCCTTGGCCCGAATAACCGCAGCTCCAGCTACCGAAAGCACAGCAGCCAACAGGTAGCCCGGTGTAAATCGGCGCCGGCGAATATCGTAGATAATAACCACATACAGAGGCGTCAGTACCGAGAACAACGCCACCATATGCGACGGTAAATAGCGAAAGGCGGTGAGGTAACAGGTGTACATAACACCATATTGAATGGCCCCGATAGCAATCAGCTGCCAGGTCTCCGCTCGACTTATCTGACGTAATTTCAGGAATGGCAGAAACGCGACAAAGGCCAGCAGTAAGCGCGCATCCGAGACCAACAGCGGATCCAACCCCTTCAGGGCATTGCCTATAAGGCCGAAGGAAAAAGCCCAAATCAAAGAAGTGATGGCCAGGTAAATCATGCTGCTTATCCTAGGGGCCCACCTCCTGGAAAACCCAAGAAGCTAAGCCATTGTCTAATTATTTCGTGCCGGATTCCCTGCCACCTCGCCGTCTGTTCAACTCAGCCGGAATAACGCTCATGGAGAATTGCCGGGCAGTAGCACTCGCACCAGTCAATCGTATGGCTGGTGCGTTCTATTACCAGTGATAAGAGGCGGACAGTGAGAATTGATCGCCTCGGCCAGGAGTGCCTGGAACTTCCTCGAAGGATTCATTCCAGAGATTGTCCGCCGCCAGAGATATTTCCACGCCTTCGAGCTGCGGCGGCGAATAAATAACACTCAGATGAGTAAAGGTCGCCTGATCATCACCTCGGCGCAGTCGATTATCCTGTTGTTCACGCCACTCGTTGTCGACGCGCACTTCTACACTATCCAAGGGGCGCCAGATAGCGCCCAGGGTGACGCGATGGTCCGGGTAATTCAAAGCGTAGAAGCTGGCGTCGATATTCGCCTCGCCATAGTCTTCGGATTTGTCGAGGAAGGTATAGCTGCTGATGATTTCCACAGATTCCCAGCGTTTGCTGGCTATCAACTCTACACCAAGGGTCTCGATATCCACTGGATTGGCAGAACGCGCCGCGGTGTTGCTGAAGCTATAAGTCCAATCCGTGAGATTGTCATCCCAGCGATAGAACAGCGCACCATCAAAGTTCCAGCTGTTTCGACCCAGCGAGATACCCAGTTCGAGAGTTTTGCTCGTCTCCCGGCCTAGATCTCGGTTACTGCGGAACAGACCACCGACTTCGCTGCCACCAATGGCGGTGTAGCCTGACACCTGACTGGCCTCGGCATAAGATAGATAGAGTGTTTCTGACGATCCGTCGCTATGGCTGACTTTCCAACTGACGTCACCAATAAATGATGCTTCGGATTCATCGCGATTGGTGTCATCAAAAGCCGCGCCCAGACGCACGGTTAGCAGCTGATCGTCTTGCAGCAGCATCTGATATTCAGGTAACACGCTGAGTTTATAGTAGGTACGCGAGGTAAAGTTTCTCTCAAGCGTCGTAGACTCAATGGAGTCCTCGGTTACCTGGGCCGAGTAGTTAATCGCAAAGGTGTCTTCCAATGCGTGACGTCCGGAAAGCGCCAGAGACTTCACTTCGGTTTCGTGAAACGCCTGAAACGCGCCGGGATTCTCGCGGGAAAACACATAGTGATCATTGTGGCGACGGTAGTAACCACTCAGTTCAAAACGGCTGTCGACGTCGTAGGATTGCTGGTGATTTACGAAAAAGAGGTTTGTCTTCAGGTTCTCCGTCTCGTTTACACCAAACGGCGTGTACATATTGGGCCAGCCAAAGAACTTTTCCTGATAGCCAAAAAACAGATCGGTTTGCGA
>JALUYN010000154.1 GCA_027012915.1 Cellvibrionaceae bacterium | reverse complement strand
ATTAACGACCTGATCAATGCTGTCGATGAGCAACTCTACGCCGCCAAGGCATCGGGTCGAAATAACTGCAAAGTTAGAATGTTCTATTAACCTGAAATACTGCTTTTTAAGCCCAATCCTGCAAAACCGATTTATGAAAATCTACCTGCTGACGCACCCGCGGGAAATTCCCAAAAAAACCAATACTGGCCGGCTGGCCATCGATACCTGCCCAACGCTTTGTGAGCGGGTGGTGTGGGAGCGGGTTAATCCTGATCCGCGATTGCAACAGCTGGCATCCGAGCCTACGTGTGCACTGTTGTACCCGGCGACGGAATTTCCCGAAGACTACGCGGATCCGGTCAGTGTTACCGATATTGAAACCTTTGTGCTGCTCGACGCTACCTGGCAGCAGGCGCGCAAAATGTACAATCAGAGTCCCTATTTGCAGGCCATGGCCAAGGTCTCTCTGGACGATGCGGCCGATTCGCAGTTTACCCTGCGGCGCAACCAACGCCAGGGTGGTTTGTGTACGGTGGAGTGTGTGATTGAAGTGTTGCAGCGCAAGGCACGCCCGGAGCAGGCGCTGCATTTGCAACAATCCTTTTCGCTGTTTTCTCAGGCCTTGGCTTGATCTTCCAGGAGTTGTTGCAGTGCCTCGGCGCTCACGGGTTTGCTGAACAGGTACCCCTGAGCGTATTCGCAGCCCTTTTTGATCAGCAGCTTTTTCTGGGCTTCGGTTTCCACGCCCTCGGCGATCACGGTCAGTCCCAGACCGTGAGCCATATCGATGGTGGCGTTGACCAGCTCCAGGTCCGAGGGGTCAACGGTAATATCCTCTACAAAGCTGCGATCAATTTTCAGGGTGTCGAAGGGGTAGTTGCGCAGGTAGCTGAGCGATGAATAGTCCGTACCAAAGTCATCCATGGAGATGCGCACGCCCAAATGGTTGACGATATGGCCGTTGGCCAGATCTATGACCGGCTGATACAACAGGTGCAGTTCATCCCGCGCCAGAGCATTTTGGAGAAGTACATGGCCGAGTCGGCACTGCGCAGTAACTCGGCCGGGGTCGCGACAGAGCTTCAGTAGTTGTGAATATCCAATACCAATCCCCAGACATTGTGGGGGCTGGGGACGTCCCAATCGCTGTAGACGGCCTCATAGCGGTCGGCAAAGTACTCTCCCACTTCTCGGAAGGTGGGGCGTCCCGGATCGGTCAATATCACACGGGGCACGCCAGCCTGTAAGGCGCGTTTGACCAGGTTGCGGACAATGGGGGTGAGCTCGTCCCAAAAACAGATGTCGGCACCGATGATAAGGTCGTACTGGGCCAGTTCCTGTTTGGTGATCTTCTCAAAGCGCTGTTGCCAGGTGGTGATTTCAACGTTGTTGAGCTGGGCGTGGTGTTGCAGAAAGGGGAATACCGAGGCATCAGCGTCCAGGGAGGTAACGTCGGCATTGAAGCGCTTTGCGCAAAAAATACCGCCCAGGCCCCAGCCACAGCCTATTTCCAAAATCCGCAATGGCTGTTCGTGTGTGTACTCCTCGAGGCACTCTTGCAGGTAGTCCATCAGCACGTAGGTGGATTTCCAGAACTTGTTACCGTGTAGTGCAGCGTGCCCGGTTTCCCGTTTCAGGCGGCGGATGTCGCGGTGGGTGTTTTTCAGAATGGTCAGCCCGAAGGCCTGGCGTTCGGTATTACTGGATGTGTTGTTAGTGGAGTTGCTAGAGGTGCTGCTCATAGTTCGGTTACTGCTGTGGATCAATAGAGGTATTGCGGATTTTGCGCTTGCGACGTCGCTCCGGGTGGCGGTGCTGTTCCAGCGCCCAGTGCACGTGCTCTTGCACCAGCGCTGAAGGGTAGGCGATTTTCTCCTGCAGTGCTGTGACAATTTGGTGACGTGCAACTTCATCCAGTGCCGTCGCGTTACCCAGGGCGACGGCCAGATTGCGCAGCCAGCCTTCATAGCCCGTGCGACGAATAGCCGAGCCTTCAGTATTTTTCAGAAACTGCGCTTCGCTCCATTGAAACAGCTCAAGCAGTTCGATGTGGTCCAGTTGCAGGCGCGGGGAGAAGTCCGCTTCGTCAGAGTGCTGCGCGTACTTGTTCCAGGGGCAGATGGCCTGGCAATCGTCGCAGCCAAAAATGCGGTTGCCAATGGGTTCGCGAAACTCCAGTGGAATCGGCCCTTTGTTCTCAATGGTGAGGTAGGAGATGCAGCGCCTGGCGTCCAACTGATAGGGACGGGGAAAGGCATCTGTAGGACAGACCTTGAGGCAGGCCTGGCAATCGTTGCATTGATTGGCGACGGCCCGTGCAGTTATCGGCAGGGGAATATTGGTGAGAATTTCTCCCAGAAAAAACCAGCTGCCAGCCTCTTCGTTGAGCAATAGTGTGTGCTTACCAATCCAGCCAAGTCCGGCTTTGGCCGCCAGTGGTCGTTCCAGCACTGGCGCGCTGTCGACAAATGGCCGCTGCTGGATATCCGCATCAGTGTAAAACTGCGTTGCCTGCTGTTGAATTTTCTGGGCCAGTTTCGACAGGCGCTTGCGTACCAGCTTGTGGTAGTCCCTGCCGAGGGTGTAGCGCGAGATATAGGCCTTGTCAGGACTCTTTAATATGCGGATGGGATCGGTATCCGTCGGCAGGTAGTTCATGCGCAGAGATATGACGCGCAGTGTGCCTGGCAACAGTTCGTGGGGGCGGCTGCGCTTGTCACCGTGATCGGCCATCCAGTCCATGTCGGCCTGATAGCCCTTGTCGAGCCACTCTTTCAGCCGCGGTTCCTCGGCGCTGAGGTCGGTATCGGTGATGCCGACCTGCTGAAAGCCCAGCTCCTGCGCCCACTGCTCGATATTGTCGACCAGCGCCTGAAGTTGTTCCGCAAAGGGAATTGAGCTGGGTGTGCTGGACGTCATCTAGGGTCTCGGGGCAGTTCTGTGTACAATGGGGCGGTTCCCAAATTCTTGGGAAGTGCCCGCCAATGATAACGTTTTCGAGAACAATTTATGACTTTTTCCACCTTTGAGCCTGCGTCTGGCAATTTTCAGGCGATGGCCTTGCCCGGTGACTTGTATCGCGCAGAACAGGTGCGCGAACTGGACCGTTGTGCCATTGAGGATCACGGCGTTCCCGGTATTCAATTGATGAAGCGCGCGGGACGAGCCGCGTTTCAAGCGCTGCTGCAATACTGGCCCGAGGTGGAACATATAACCGTGCTCTGTGGTGCGGGGAACAATGCCGGAGATGGCTATATTATCGCCGCGTTGGCCGCCCAGAAGCGCATCCCGGTCGATGTGTTTT
>JALUYN010000153.1 GCA_027012915.1 Cellvibrionaceae bacterium | reverse complement strand
TGGCGATGCCGCCAATAGCCCGGCGCATTCGATTCGCAATAGCTCTGCAACACTCGAAAGCTCTGGTGATTTGTCGATTTATACAAACGAGTTCGTCAATCACCGCCAGGGGCTGTACAACTTTGACAACACTGATTACTGCAATGGTGGAGGAGACTTCTGTACTGTCCCTGTAACCAATGTTGCTCTGGATTACGGATTTTCGTTTGAAGATACTTTAGGGGACGCCTGGCTTATTGAAGAGCTTGGCGACTTCGTTGAGAGAGATTGGGCAGATGAGAGTGACTGGGACAATCTAAAACCCAGTATGAGGCAGCTCTATACGTCACTGGTGGATCGCGTCTTACCCAGCAATCGCGATGCGCACGTCTTTGTCGGTGGTGACTTTGATATTTGGGGTGGCGGGTTTCGAAATGAAGGAGCCTCGATTTCAGTTGCAGATAACCTCACGGCCAATGTGACGCGTTTCGCCAATGTCTCCAGGTTGGCGGTGATGCCGGCTCCATACAGTTGGGCTGAACATGGCGATGGTTGGCTGGATAACTTTGAACGTGATCAGTGGCATGGAGACTACGGTGTACATCTGCTGTTGTTTTCCGGCGAGGTCGCTGCCGGAAAGGATATCTTCGTCAATGCGACTGAGGAAATAAACAATGGTAATCAGTTCTCTGGTTTTGTTGTTCCGACGAATGCACTGCCGGATCTCCCTCTACCCAAAGCACCTTCGACCGGCCATGCCGATCCGGATATTAGTCAGCAGTTAAATTTGGCGGTTAGTCAGCCTTTTGTCAGCTTTCTGGAGCTGCCTCCCGGATCGGATTTTGATCGTGTTGATGTGTCGATTACTTTACCCCCGTCTGCCAGTGCCGATACTCCAATTCAAAAGGCGGGTTCTGGATTGTTTGGTTATACCAAGTCGAATGAGCACAGCAATACTTTGATTGCTACAAAACCTTCGGTGGCGCGCTTTGTGGATGTCGAAGGCAGTGACTACCTTCTCAATCTGTTGGGGCTCAACCCGGATCATCTTACCAAACGACTCGGGGATGGTTTTTACGAGAGCAGGCTTATTCGTCAGGCTATCTATGAGCACACAGGCAGCCATTTTTTATACGATGGTCTCGTTTCGGATGCCCAGCAGTACCGCTACTTAATGGATGGTGCCGCACACGCTGCCAAAGATCTGCAGCTGTCTATTGGTGTGGCGCTGACTCATGCTCAGATTCAGAATCTTAACCGCGATATGGTTTGGTTGGTAGAGCAGGAGGTCGGCGGTGAAGTGGTGCTGGTTCCCACCTTGTATCTTGCCAATATAGGTCATCGAGATGCGGATCGGGCCAGGGCGGGATTGACCGCGAACAATGTGATTCTCAAAAGTGGAGGTGAGATTTCCAACACCAATACTGTCAGCGCTCGAGAGGCTCTGACACTTCATGCTCAGGGTGATATTAACAATCGAGGCGGCACGTTGGAGGCCGATACGCTAGCAATTGTCAGTGAGGCTGGGGACTTTGTGCATGCGGTTGATGGTGGTAAGCGAGCTAACCTTGCCGCCGAGAAGGAACTGATTATCGAGGTCGATGGTGATATGCGGCTTCGGGGCTCGGAAATCACTACAGGAGGCATCGCCCGAATCGATGTAGGGCGAGATCTTACAATCGAGTCTATTCTGAAAGATTCGGCTCTGCAGGGCGACTACAATTGGCAGGAGCAAAATGGCGTTGTCAGTCGCAATACTGTGAGCCAGCAGCGCGATGGAGCCCAGCTGACTATTGGAGGCGCAGCCAGTATCCGATCTGGTCGAGATCTGAATTTGAAAGCCGCTGAGCTGTCGGTGGCGGGATCTGCCAAAGTGGATGTGGGACGTGATGTGAATATCGAATCGCTCACCAATAGAACCACCGTCACGGTGCGAGAGAAATATACGGAATTTGAGGCACCCAAAGGTGAAGGGCGTTTCGGGGTCAAGTCCCCCGGTCTGGATAGCAAGAAGCGGATTCGATCCGACATAGAAACAACAACCCATCTATACAGTGAGCAGGAAAGTCAGTTCAGTGTGAGTGGAGATCTGGCGCTGAGTTCAGGTCGTGATTTTACGTTAGAGGCATCAAGTCTTGAGGTTGAAGGCGCCGTTGATCTATCCGTTGATGGGAATCTCACTTTGCATTCAAAGGACAGTCATCTCGAAACAACTATAAGCACTAAAGATACTTATATTCGAGCTGGGCGGAGTGGGAGCGGCGCAAAGGCACGGGTAGCCTGGAACCCAACGAACAGTCTTGCCGAGACTACGGTAGAAGATTCCAAGGAAGTAGTCGCATCCAATAGAGCTGCGTTTGTGGCTGGTGGCGATATGAATATTCAAGCTCGGGGAAATGTGCTTAGCCAACGTAGTGATCTTGTGGGAGGTGACGCGGTTATTACATCCAGAGGCTCGATTCACAATACCGACCGAGCGAAAATCCAAACAAAGGACCTATTACTTGCCACGAGCGGCAACATCGAAAACAGTGGTGGATCATCAATCGCAGGTGAAGATCTGAGTTTGTTGGCTGGCGATGGCATCTCCAACAAGCGGGATGTGTCCCAGGTTAATCTGCGCGGCGGAGACTTTATTTCTACTGCCGTATCCGACGGCAGTAATATAGCTGCCTCTGGAAATCTTCAACTTGTGGCGGGTCTGGACATTGTTAATAGTGGCTCGGGAATACGAAGTGCCGGAAATAGTGAGATTGTTGCGGGGAGAAATATCATTGTCCATGCTGTGTCAGACCGCGAGCGCCGTGCAGACGATAAAAACAATATCACCGACGAAACCCGTCATTATGGTTCGCGTGTTTCTTCTCAACAGAATATGGCGCTGAGTGCTGATCAATCCATTGCGATAGCGGGAAGCAAACTCAGTAGCGGTGGAGATTTGGCAATAAGAGCCGGTGGTGCCATTGATATCGCTTCGGTGACGGATCGTTACTATCGCTTTGTTCACGATGAAGATAACAGTGGTATGGATCGCAGTTCGGAAACCACCGAAATCTATAAGACCACCAATGTTGCCAGCGATGTTTCTGCCAAAGGTGACTTAAGTTTAGTGGCTGAACGAAAGGACTTGTTGGTGCGTGGCAGTAGCGTGCATTCCGAAGGAAATATCAATATTCAAACCGGTGGCAAAGTGGCTATTGAGGCGGTTAAGGAAATCTACGACTACCACCACGAGAAATCCTCCTCCAAAGCAGGTGGGCTTAAGTCGTCGTCGAGGTCTGTCGATCACTACTCGGAAAATACAGTTGGGAGCAACAGTCGTAGTG
>JALUYN010000152.1 GCA_027012915.1 Cellvibrionaceae bacterium | reverse complement strand
AGCAACTGGAACTGTTCGCGGCACTGGGCGTGAAAAAACCCGGCTGAGCCCAATGTTGTGTCATTTTTGTCTATCCGCGGATAGACAGATCAACAACTTACGCGATTAGCTGCGGAACTTGTGACCAACGGATAAAACGCCTCGTTCTTCTCCCGTAGTTCTTGCCCGACGAACCTGATCAATGGATGGAACTGACTAATCGCCTCATCTCGGGACGCCGGGTCTCTGACCTTGTTTGCAAACTTGCATCGAATAGTCTCTCCCGTCGCAAGTCGAGTCAGGCCGTGAAGTTTATGCTTGATAATGAATTCGCCAAGCGAGGCAGCCACGGTAGCGGGTAGCCTGAGATCAAACCGATGTTCATCCGATGACAGTTGCTTGAATTCGAAACCCTGGCAGAACTTGTCTAGGTAGTCTTTGACGTACGCAACCAAGTCTTCTTCAGTGATGCGCTTTTTGAACTGGTGTGCCGCCTGCACTTCGTCGAGAATGTAACCACCGTGCGCGATAAGATGCGATGCCTGTTTCTCTAGCTCATCCTGGTCGTGCCGGATTCTCTCAACAGCCATCGCCGTTTGTTCAATGCGCTTCTGCTCTTGCTCTGGCGTCAACGGCTTTCGTAGCAAATCCGCTGTAAGACCCGATATCTGCTCGCCGAGAATGGCCTCCATACCACCAAGAGCCCGCTCGAAGATACGTAATCTCGTATACAGGCGATCATGGATCCGATGATCTATAGTGTCCGCAAACAACAGATTAACGATGCTGATCTTCTCGGCCCGTTGACCGATACGATCGATACGACCTATCCGCTGCTCTACCTTCATCGGGTTCCACGGAAGATCGTAGTTGAACAGCACACGACAAAACTGAAGGTCCACGCCCTCACTCGCTACTTCAGAAGAAAGAAGGACTGTAATGTCCGGGGACTCCTTGAACCTACTGATAACTTCCTGCTTCGTCTCCTTCATGCCGCCGACCAGCACCTGGGATTTGATGCCATCTTCAAGAAGCCGCTCCGCAAGATAGGCCAGCGTTTTTCGGTAGAACGAGAATACAATCAGCTTCTCACCACGGTTGTCCGCCAAATACCCTCTGACCGCATCGCGGAACATCTCGTACTTGCTGTCGTTCTCCCTCAGTGCCGTCAAACTGATGAGTGGCAACACGTCATTTCGAAGACGTTCGATAAGAGGCGAAATCTCCACGTCGCCACCCTCGTAACCAAAGTCTTCGTAGACCTGCTCCTCGTAGCTTTCGTATTTCTCTTTCCATGCCGTTGCTGCCGCATACATACAGCTGGACACTTGTCGCTGGGGACCAGCAAGCAGAAACCCATCGCTGATATCAGATTCCCAGGCGTAGCGCCGTATCGCTTCGGTAACGAGCTGATAAAACTGCCACTCAACACCATCTTTGTCTAACTCGACGAAACACTTCACGGGTTCGCGTATAACACGCCACTCGGTAACCTCTGATTTTCGTGTCCGAGTAATGGCATGGCGTAGTAAATTGACTTTCTCTACTCGATTTGCCAAGCGGATACGACCCGCTTTACTTGCGAGGCATTCAGTTAGGTCTTCCGATGAAACTAGCTCATCCAATTGTCGGCTGTTCTTCAGCAAGGGATGCTGTTGCGCAAGTGAGAGCTCCTCTCGAATCTGGTCTGCATCAGTGCGGACATCCAGAACCAAGTCTCGTGCTTTCTGCAGATGTTCATTGGCTGTAATCACCCGCGGGAACACTTCTTTTACACTGAAAGAATCCGGATCGACCAAATTCAACAGATGAAACAGATCGTCGTCACTCAAATTGATGGGGGTTGCTGACAGCAGCACCACATTGTCCGCCACACCTCGTAAAAGCTGTCCGAGCTTGGCAGTCTGGCTTTCAGGATTCCGCAGATAATGAGCCTCGTCGATGATAACGAGGTCTACCATAGGCTCTTCGGTAGCCTGCTCCTCGAGAAACCGAGCAAGCTTGGCATCTGCACTGGTCTTCTTATCTTCATTGCGCCAACCCGTTGGAGGACGCAAACCCTGCATGCTGCAAACGATCCCCTTTCCATCCGGTACGTTATAACGATCCTGCTGCAGATACTTCAGCACCTCTGCCGCTCCCATTATTTCGGCATCAACGCCGAAACGATTGGCCAGCTCGCTGCACCATTTTTCCCGCAACATCGCAGGACATACCACCATTAGGCGTCGCGCATCAAAACGCGCCCGCAATTCTGTCCATATTAGGCCCGCTTCGATTGTCTTACCCAAACCAACTTCATCGGCAATCAGCAAACCATTTGATGGCGAATCTAGGAAAGACAGTACTGGTTTGTACTGATACGCATAAAAGTCCGTGTTGGTGGCATCCATACTGTAGACAAGGTTAGCAAGACGACCACTCAGATGAATGTGGGTGAGATTCCTGCGAAGATCACGCACACGACCGAATCGCCCCTCAGTGATGAGATGTTCCCAGTCGGAATTATCGTCATCGATCACCTCGAGTTCGTAGTCAGGTTGAAATGTCTTCCCCTCCGGGAACGCAACCTGATATTTCAAGATGCCAGCTTGTGCACGGTGCTTCCCGGTCAATACGCCTTGCCGCCCAGGGTCACTCTTGAGGCGAACAATAGTTCCTGGTGGAAGCAAATCTTTACTCTCTGTATCTGGCAAATTTGCGGCCCTCGTTTACCTATTTTGAATCACTTATTTATGAACCAACTGTGAGTTTATATACCAACGGTTTTTATACAACCTACGCACGTGAGAGCACCACCTCACCACTCCGTATCCAGTTAATCCCCGTGCCCAACACCTGCTTCCCAGCGTTTGTGAGGGCGTTGGCATAAGACTCAAGCTGTGGTCTGTAATTGATAAACGCCGTCTCCGGATCATCGACCTGATCGGACTTATGGTCGATCACCCAGATGCCTTCCGTAGTTTCCACAATCAGGTCGGCCGTTCCGGATACGACGGTCCCTTGCTCGTCCAGCGCCAGGATTGGCTGCTCCCGAAGCACCGAGGTACCGTCAAGGTGATCTGCCAACCAGGACTCGAATTGCCCAACGGCGGCAGTGATCTTTTCCAATTCATCCGGCTCGATTTCCACACCGGTAATCTGGGGAATTCTCTCCTTGAGGTCGGGCTTCGCTCCCAATACCTCGAAGCATCGGTGAATAAAGGTTCCGAAACCCATCCCTGTCAAACCGACATCAACCTCTAATCCCGCACCGTACTGCTCAAAGATCAAACCTGCCCTAGCCTGCGCACCGGCAACCACTTCCGTTGTTGAAGGCGCTCGGCTGTCCGGGGTAAGCGTTTCAGGGAGCGCGCCAGCTTGGATCGCCCGCCGGCCCGTGACCGGCAATTCCGAATCCTCCGGAATAGCGCCGATGTCGAGGTCATCCGGAAACTCAGCCGGTCCCTCGATCACGGTACACGGAAATTCCTGCTCGCCGGCCTGGATCTCTTCCTCGTCTAACGTGAGGTCGCAATCTTCCGCTAATATCGACCAATAGGTAGTCTTTGGCGTTTTTGCCTGCGCAAGATAGCCCGGCCACTCCAGGACCATCTTGTCTCTGGCCCGTGTCAGCGCAACGTACAGTAGCCGTCGTGCTCCGATTTCCTCGGCGTTCTGGAGCTCGGCCAAGAACCGATCATTGGTCTCCGAAGCAGCGAATGCCGGGGCGTATTCGATCCGGGCATGTTCGAGCAATCGCGACAATTCGTCGAAGGTGCTGTAACCCAGTTCGACGTTGGGTAACCGCGCCTTGATCTCCCGATCGAGTCCACAAACCGCGATCACCGGCCACTCCCGCCCCTTGGAACCATGCCAGGTCGAGAGCACGATCGCGTTTTCATCTAGTACCCGTGGGTCCGGCTGCTTGTCGCCATCCTTTTCCTCTACCCTGGTAGCCATCCAAGCCAGGAAGGTTTGAATTCCGGAACCGTGAAAACCACCGTTAGCCAGTGCTTCGCGGTTGGCATCCATGAACTCGCCTGCCTCCGCCAGCAGACGCAGCAGGTTCGCTCGAGCCTGCTCCCCATCCGACCAGAGTGCCACCACATCGAATAGGCCCAAGGCGCGGATCATGTCCGCGACCAATGCATAAACGGTTCGCTCAGTTACCCCCTCTGCCAGTTCGTCAAGCCTCGCAAGCAACGGCTCGTCAATACGGCCTTGATCCATCAGCTGGGACAACGCGTCCTGGAGGCTAAGGGAGCCCAGCTCGGTCACCGCCAAGTACAACGCCGCGTGGCGATCCGCGGGATTGGCCAAGTAAGCCAATGCGTGCCAGGCAATCTGCACGGGCCGCGAGGAGAACCAGCCATCCGCCTGCAGCCGAACGCGCAGTCCTTGCGCACGAAGCACTTCGGCGTACGTGGCCAACATGGGGTTGGTCGGACAAAGTACAGCGATATCGCCCCCACGAAGCCGCCGGAGCTTCTTCGTTCGCCGATCCACAATCTGTTGATCGCTATCATCGAGCAACGCCTTCAAATGCTCGCCCACGGCAACAGCGCGTATAGCGTGCTGCCCCTTCTTGGCCTTCTTCGGGAACGACGTCACGTCGAGCGGCGCGAGGAGGCTATCCTCACTCTGCGGTTCCAAAGCGACGTAGTCTTCGCGGAACAGGCCAGGCCCAAGCGCATTGACGAAATCCATCAGCCGGGGTTGTGAGCGCCAGTTCCGGGTTAACGGCTGCAAGGCTTGCGGATGTTGATCAATCAGTGCCTCGAACAAGCGCGGATCGGCTCCCTGGAATCCCATGATGGCCTGCTTCAAATCGCCGACCACAATTGTCGGGACACCAGCCTCTTTCAATTGCCACAACAAGGCGAACTGCAGCGGATTGGTATCTTGAAACTCGTCGACCACCAAGCAGTCCACACGCTGTACCAGCGTCTGAAGTACATCGGGACGCGAGTGGAGCAGCTGACCCGCCATGGCAATCATGTCGCTGTAGTCCACCAAACCCGCCTCATGCTTGGCCTCGGCGTAGTGGACCAGCACTTCCTGACCCGCCGACAAGAGTGCCTGCACGTGTGCATTCGCGTGCGCCAGCGGGCCAGGGTGGCGTGGTAACTCGTTTGCCGCCGCTATGACCGCGGACGACAACGTGTCATACATTTCCGGCAGTTCCGTCCCCCGCTTTGACTGGCGCAGCTCACGCAGGCCTTTCCAAAGTTTCCAGTCCCTGTCCAGGGTGTCCCCATCGAGTGCCCGATTCAGGTTTTGAAAGTCGTTGAAAAACGCCTTGGTTGCGGCGGCACTGGTTCCAAACTCCCGATCGAGGCTTTCCGGGTACGCCTCGAGCAAGGCTTCTACGCTTTGCCGCAGGGCAAGGCTCAGCGCATCGCCATCCGCGGTCGGCCCGTAACGTTCCGAGATCCATGCTGCGGCCTGGGTGGCGTAGACATCGGTGTAGGCCTGCCAACCCAACGACCGTAACAGCTCGACGATATGCAGCAGGTCGTCGCGGAAACTATCCTCGGCGCTTTTCTTGGTAACGAAGTCATAGGTGTAACCATAGGCCGCGAGATTGGACATGATCTCGTCCGCCTTGTCCGTACGCGACAATGCCTGGCGGATCAGGGCATTTTTCTCATCTTCGTTCAGCAGTCGAGGCTTAGGCGATGAACCAGCTTCAAAGGCGAATTCCGTCAACACCCGCAGTCCAAAACCGTGAATGGTGGAGATATAGGCCTGGTCGAGGCGCAGCGCATCTTCCGCTCGTCCCATGGCAAGCAATTTGGCACTAAGACGTTCCCGTAGCTCAGCTGCAGCTGCCTCGGTAAAGGTCACCGCGACGATCCGTTCCGGCGCAATCAGGCCGTCGCGTACCCAGTCTCCCAATTGCTGCTGGATCGTGTAGGTTTTTCCCGAGCCTGCACCGGCAGGAATGACAGTCAAAGTCGGCATAGTCATTGCGCTTCCTCCGCCTCGCCCGCCACAGTGAACAAATCGATCAGCGGGCTGTTTTCCAAGGCGTAAGGTTTTATCCCGGCCTGCTTATCAAAAAACTCGGCGTCACCCTCCCGATTAAGACGTGCCTCGCCAGCACTGACTTCGCCAAGCCGCTGCTGAATCAGCGCCATTGCCCGACTTGCCACATCGTTCTCCAGCGTCTGCCAACCCGGGACGGCACCGGATTCCAACAGTACCGAATCGGACAGGGAAACCTGATCGTTCAGCATGTAGTAAACGATCCCTGTCCGGGCCGCACTACGAATCCTGCCCAGCAGCGTTTCGTCTGTGTCATCCTTGGGGCCACCACTTTCCAGCATTGCCCGGTAGAGGTTCGCCTGACAGTCGTAGCCTTTCTCCATGCGCGGCCGGCGACTCGTTGACTTTGAGCGTTTGTAGTCCACGACCAACAACCGGTCCCCGGGCAAGCCCAAAAGCAGATCAGTCTGACCATGAATCGGGATCCCCGACCAGGTTCCCTGCAGCCAGGCTTCACTGGCGAGGACCTCGGCGCTCAATCGGGCCAGTACATCGCGCCAGGCCTGTGCGGCTTTGATGGTCTCGACTGTGAAGTGCCGCCGTTCTACCTGCCATTGGGAAGACCGGAGAAAAGGGGCCAGCCGTCGGATGGCATCGTCCAGCAGGGTTTCCACACGGGCCGGAATCTCGCTTGAATCGGGCAGCGCTTCCCCGGGGCGAAACAGGTCCTCGAACACCTTGTGCGCAAGCGTCCCCAACAAGGCCACGTCCGCTGACTCCGGCGCCCATAGCAGAGGCTCTGCCTTTAGCCGTTTTAGCAACCAGGCCAATCTTGAGACCATTAGCATATCAAGGCTGCTCGGCGATTCAGGCTTTAACTGACCTTCCTTGTCGGTTCTCAGGGCCAGTAAGTCGCGATCAAAATTCAGGTCTTCCGCGTGAAGCGTGCGCGGTGATTGTGGAGACGCAGGGGCAGCCAGGGCGAG
The DNA here is from genome assembly GCA_027012915.1 of Cellvibrionaceae bacterium. The sequence goes on along the minus strand of JALUYN010000152.1, from coordinate 10,816 downwards.
GTGTCTAACCTGTGCACGATCATCGGCAGAATCCAGCTCGACGACCCTTTCGACAGCTGAGTCCGGTCCGGTAAACAACTGGTGCATGAACACCAGGCTCTCCGAGGGTGATTGTCTTTCCCCTCTCGGGTCACGGCGTGGCACGAGAAAGGTCACCGATTCGGCGACGGCACCCAACTGCCGTTTGAAGCGCAGACGCCGATCTTCCAGCACTTCCGATGGCGAGCTGACGGCAAGGCCAGTCTGCTCGCGAATGGACCCAAGATCGTCGGCCGAGAAAACCGGATCACTCGCCAGGGCTGATGGATAATGCCCCTGCGCGAAACCCAGTACGATCAAGCGTTTTACGGACCGCCAGCCCTCCTGGGATTCTCGCCACACCGTCACGCCTTCGAGATTGAAGTCGGGTGACTCACCCGAGGTAATGAACCTCGGGCTCACGGTTCTACGCAATCCCGCCCAGTCAACGGAGGCCGCGCCTTCCAGTGCGCCATTCAGCTGTTCAACCGCTGCCTTTGCCTGTTGGATGTGCCCGACAAAATCCTCACCGCCTCGAAGCAACGACACGAAATCCGACAGCGCCTTGGCTAACGAGGCAGGCTCGCTGTCACCGTCCCGCAATAGATCCAACATGATTCGCCCGTCCCGGCTGGTGGAGGACAATGGGCGCAACCGGTAATCACCATCCATCACCGTTTGAGCCAGCACTGCCCCTTCCTCACGAGACCAGGGCATCAATGGCGATGACAGGCAGATCGCCAGCGCCATGGCGGGCGCAGGCTTTTGCCGGCAATACAGAAAATGGAAGACAACTTCGCGGCCAAGATCACGGCGCCAGCGCTCCGCGGGCAACCCCGAAAGCGCAATACCACCCAGAACACACGCATCCTCCAACGCCGTGGCGTACTCGAAACTATCGGGGATCAGCAGGCCGATGTCCGCGGGTTCAAGGTCGGGAGTCTCGCTCAGCATGGCCTGCACCATACCGGCCGCGACTTCTGCTTCTTGCAGGAAATCCCGAGTGCCGACCCACTGTACCGATGTGTCTACCTCACCTTTGTCCGTGACTGCTTCGAACAGCCGCTCTTGCAGTGCACGCAGGCTACTTTCTGGCTCCCCGGCGAAATCACTACCCAGCACTTCGTTCAGAATCTGGGGCAACGCTTCGTCGTGACGTTCTTCGGAGTGATCCGCGTCCTGATTCAATTTTTCGAGCAGTTCGGTTTGCCACCGGGTTAATCGGGGGTTCCCCTCACTGCGGTACACACGGATGGTATGGAGGGCATCGTTAACATCAGCCGACAGCACCGATTGCATCTTTGACAGTTCCTGTGGCCATCGCCCTTCGAGCAACTTGGCCAGTCGGAACAGATCGTCGAGGTGCCGCCGTGGTCTTTCAGGAATACCCTCCAGGCCGGTTTGTTCGATATCGCTCGTGGGATCGCTGGCAGATACGATCTTTACCAACGCCGATATGACCGCTTCGCTGGTTTCTACAGGCGCAACCGATAGGCTCTCAGTCCAGAATGCATCTTCGAGCTCTTCCAGTGCATTCCTGAAGCCACTGTCGTTGTCATCGGTCGTTTCCGGTACCAGGTATGCACGACACGCCCATTCCATCAACTCCGACCATGTGCCTACGACCATACCGGAGCGCGCGCTTTGCTCCGCCAAGATGCGTCGCAGGCGGCGAGCTGCGCCAGCATCGGGTACCAATAGGTATTGAAGGTTTTGTCTAGACACTATTCTCTCTTTACCTGCCAGGTTGCTAGTTGTGTTCGCTGAGAAACCGGCTGTTGTATTCGTTTTCACTGTTCACTACCAGTTCAAGGCGGACTGTCGCTCTAGTCATTCCGCAAAACAGTATTCTTTCAGCGCGCGTCAGGTATTCTGTATTCGGATCTATATCCACCAGAATCACAGCAGGCGCCTCTTGCCCCTTGAATCGATAAACGCTGTCGAACATCAGGTGACCCTCTGTCATCACCTGACGCCCGTCTTCATCGTACTCACCGGTGAAATGTCGCAAACCCACACCACCGACCTGATCACATTGACTGAATACGGAACTCTGCGCGCCCCGACACGTGATCACTACAATGTCATCACGCGTAAAACCATGCCGCATCAACTGCTGAACGATCTTTCCTACAATTTTTGGCTGCTCATCAGCATCTACATAGCCGTGAACAGCGACACCCAGACCCGGCAAGTCATTACCCTGCTCAAACGGAATGGGCAGCGTATCCTTGATAAATCTTGCGATAGACTCCGGAGAGCGGTAGTTGATTTTGCTGCTATAGCGAACAAACCCATCCAGCAATACCGGTGGCTTATCCTGCAGATTCTGGTCACCATCCTCCAGCCAGAGAATGTTCGCGCCTTCACGAAGGAAGAGCTGGATAATCTCAAACCATTCCTGCTCAAAATCCTGACCTTCATCAACGATCAGCGTGTCGTATTTACTTTCTTCTCCAATTTCCTGGACCAGTACCTGTTCCTGTACACGCTGCCAGAAACCCGGATCCGTCGTCATCGACGAGAAGTCCAGTCTCTGTCCGAGAGATTGCAAGAACTCATCACAGAAACCATAAAATGTGCTGACCTTTCCAGCATCGCCAACGCTTTCCCTGATGCGATCAGCCAAAGGCCGGTTATAACAAATCAGCAAGACCATTCGGTTTTCAGATACCTCACGATCCAGGAACCTTCTGGCAAACAGGCTCTTTCCACTTCCGGCCGCACCTGAGATCTTGAGCCGGAACGGCTCCATCTCGAGATTGGTCAGAATATCTGCCAACGCCCCGCTTTGGCGCACGAACTGCTTTTCCTGAGAACCAATATGGGTATGTATATCGGGGACCAGGTCAAACGTTTGGTAAAAGAAATCTTCAACCTTTTCATACCAACCGTCGCGCGTTTCCGTGCCGGGCCCCAGTAATGTCTGGATTCGTTTCGACAACCCATCTTTTGCAGCCGCATCTACGATACGCTCAGCATTCAGCCCGGCTGCATTGACCTGTTTGACCTGATAGTCAGGACAGTAAATGAGGTAATCAACAACGAGACTTCGACTCTTGCCGTTCAGCCAGTTGAATTTTTCCCGCACCTTGTCAATGGAACGGTGAACCTGTTGGGCGACATTCTTCTCGTCAGTTCCATATCGCTTGACGAGTCCCTCGTCTGTTTCTTCCAGGCCTCCATTCTTCTGCTCTATAAAAAGGACATCTCCAGACCGATTCAGCACGACGAAATCTATTTCTCCAAAATGCGTCCATGCCTCATATTCCCTTGACCAGTGAACCCCATGGAAAATCGTAAAATCATTGGGCAGCTCGGCTTTAAGCATCTGCAAAGCCTTGAGCTCGGCATTCTGCGCGCCGGAGAGGGACAGGCGAGACAGGTCGGATGGGACTATGTACGCCACATGATTCTCCTGTATCTATGTATTCCGAGCATTTCTCAACCTATGGACTCAAATTAATTTTCAGGCGTCCGACCAGTTCGTCCAGCCTTTCCTTCGGGACATGCTTTATCAGGTACTCGACCAGGTCATCCTGCCTTGGCTGACCAAATACCAACCTGTAAACCGCCAATGACCGACGCAACGCGTCGATAAGCTGTCTGTCTCGCGTCAGTGGAAGTGATGGCACATATCTTTCGATACGCGCCCCACCCTCGATCGGGTAAATCCAGTAAGGCACAAGGTCATTTTCCCCTTTCTGCCGGTCCTTCCTGCCTTCGTCCAGCATCGCAAACCACGGATCTTTGTCACGCGATCTCATGGCATGGTGTCCATACTGGCTCGCAATGTTTTTTCGTACCGCATGTCCCTTATAGCGATGCACGCGGCCTTCACGTTGCTCCAGGTCCACGGGATTGGCGGGTAAATTCCAATGCACGATGGCATGGCAGTACCAGTGAAAATCGAGTCCTTCCTGGCCAATAGAGGTCGAGGTAACAACGAAGGGCCAGAAAGGTGAATTGAATGCCTCACGCACCTTCTGCGCACGTGACGCAGCTGTGTCGCCACTCTCCTCATCCCGCCCCTGACCAAAAGGCATGGCGAAGCGCGACGGGAGTCGATGCGTCTGTACCGTTACGCCGCCATTTCCCGCTCGAATATCGTCCACAGCCAGTGCAGCTGCACGGACCGTGAGCGCGGTTTGTATTGCTTCGGCAATATCCTCAACCATCTCCTCCGGCTCTTCGCCAACGAGGCCGAGTGAATCTTTGAGGATGTGTACATATTCATCCAGCACAGACTGCAAACAGCCTTCAGCACCATATTCAAGTACCCTTCGCCAGTAGGGATCTGTCTGCTTCAATCCACGCAAGAGCGCAGTGACTTCGACCCGGTTGTAAAGACTTCGAAATGCCCAGCCAATCCTTCCTGCCGCATTTCTTGCACCCATATGACTTGCCAGTGTCGGGCCTGTAAAACGATCCAAAGCGCGTAGTGCACACACGCCAGGCCCGCCCAAGGCAAACAAAGTAAGCACCTCTGCCAGATCATCCGGCGGCCGGCCTAAGGTCAGCTCACCGTTGAGCAACTGCCGGGCACGATCGACGTGCTCATACCAGGCATCCTCTCCACTACTACCTTCTCCCGCCCACTGCCCTTCAAGATCAGATTGCCCAAACCATTCCTGTGTTGCCTTGGGATAGTGGTGTCTATCCAGAAGAATTGGCGCCGCCCAATACCATTGTTCGTCGACACGTGTTTCGTCCGTCGGCATTGCAAGCGCCTCGAGTCCTTTCGAAATATCCTCCCAGATAATTCCCTGCAACTGTTTCAATGTAGGCGGCTCACCATTGCCATGCTTCCTTGCCAGACTCAGTGGGTCATAGCGGCGAGCCAACGAGATTGATGGATACATCAGGGCCAGCACCGGCATGCCTGTTGGCCGGTCATTAGACACTGCAATACGCAAGAGCAGCGTATGACCTCTTCGTTCTCGCTCGTCCTCTGTATTCAGGGCGGCTGGCTCGAACAATTTGACCGCTTGACGCTCCGCTTCGTAGCTGAGAATGGTCGAAACAACTTTGGGCACAACGCGCCAGCTTGAAAATATCAGCCGCTTGGTGATCTGCGCATGGGTATGATTGCTGAATGGCCCGTCCAATTCGTAATAGGGCAAAGACGGGGGCAGCCAAAGCAACTGCCACATCTTTGTGTCGATCACCTGCTTAATAAGACCTCGGAGGCGTGCGTTGCGCGGATCCAGCGCTTCGTAAGCTTCAATGTCATCCCAGGAAAGCAACAGAAGCTGTACTTTGGACAGTGCCCGCGTAATAACTTCCGCCTTCCCCTCACCATCCAGCGCATCATGGAATGTGCGCTTCAGTTTGTAGTCTTCCATGAAATTAAGAAGATACGATGATGACTTCCAGTATTCGATCGTATTCGGCATATCCAACTCACGCGCAATCGACTGTAATTCCACGTATGCCAGGATGTCGGTCGCCAACAGCTCTACATCCTTTGGCTCCACCTGGGTGAGCATACCTGCACGATCATCAGTCACTGCTAACCGCTCGGTGCGGGCCATAACGCGACGTAGGGATTTCTGGATATTCGACTTTATGCTTTCAAGCTGATCAGGGGACTGGTCATTGAATCGGAGTAATTCATAGCGGTACTCCCGAAGTAAGTCCGCAAATTTCTCCACTTTCTGCTTATCGCGAAACAGGAAGCCCAGCGTGTCAATGAAATCACGATAGTGATCTTCATCATCACTCTCGTCTGACAGCGTGTACATCTTGTAAGGCGTGGCCGAGAGCAAGAGCACGCGCACCGCAGTCAAATCATCGGAGTATTCGAATAATTTACGCGCCAGCACACTCGCATCATCCTCCCCGCTAAGAAGGTGCTTAAAACGCTGGAATTCATCAAGAATAACCAGGTCGGGTTCCAGCATTCTGACGCAGGTCTCTGCGAGCAAATTGCGCAGTTTTCCGACAAAGGCAGACCGCTCAGTCCTAGCTTCGCGCGTAATCCTTGAATCTGAACGCCGATACTCCTGACAAAGCCAGTCGAATCGCTCACGCAATGTCCACTCACCCTTGTCCTTCTCCTCTCGCACATGCTCTCGTACTGTTTTACGAAACTCCTTTGCAAGTGTGCGATCGATCTGATTGTTGTCAGGGAAGTATTTTAATTGCTGTCTGAATCGCTTGGTTCCCGACGTTCCCTGGAATACATTCATGGGAGCGGATCCGGAAAAATGCCAAATGTCCTTCAGCAACCAATAGAGCAGCATCCGTTCGGTGGCTACGCCGAGATTACTTTTTAGATCGAAAGAGGTGCCCGGCGTAAATGAAATGAAATTAATTCGATTCTTATTCAGATCGCGTAGCATGATGGGCAATAACGTAATGCGCGTTGGTAGCGTCTTGCCTTCATCGCCCAGCACGTTCAACCGCTTGATATTCTGCCGCGCAATATCCGCATTGGAGCAGATATACACAATATCGATGCGATCGACCCGATCCCACAAATGATGCAGTGTGCGTGCGATAACAGACCGGGCAATCAGTGTCTTGCCAAGCCCCACCTCATCCGCGACGAGAAACCGGTGCGTAGAACGTGCCTGCTCATATAGCCTGTGAAATACCGCAGCCGCTGTGCGCCGCTGAAAATCTTTCAAGCCGCGGTCAATCTCGCCGAGATTCGGCAGTTCGCTGTCCCTAGCTCCCACGTCTTGTTAACTCCTCTCGCGCTTCCCACAAGGGATGCCAGATCTGCTCGAACTCTTGCGGGAGAAGCGCTCTCCCTTCCTCGGTGTTCTGCAGGTCGGTCACTAGATGGGCAACTTGGTCAATCTTGTCCGGGGCACGTTCCAGTGCCTTAACAAGCGCCTCTAACATCGGAATATCCGCATGAAACCCTCCGTTCCCTGTTCCTGCATACCGTGAGGAACCGGAGATTTCAGAAAGCGATAGCGCCCCTTCTTCTCCAAGCAGCAGAAACAGGTAGCGCATCAATTGCTGCTGATCCTTCAGCATATAGCGCAGTAGTCGCTGACGTCGGTTTTCCGGGAATCCCTGTGAAGGGAGATTCAGTACGAACCGGCAAACGCCTGACCTACCATCGACGGAGATCCGTCCCTCGAAAGCGAAAAAGGTCGTCAGCCCCTCAAACGATACTGACGAGAACGAGGACGACCAGCCTCCATCCGATATCAGGCGCTGCGCGCTCGCCTCCTGCCTGAGCGTCAGTGGCCAACATTGCAGGTCGAATTCTGCATCTGGAAGAACCGGGGCTTTTGTTGAAGACAGCCTGAGGTCGAATAGATTCTCTTCGGACTTTTCAGCATGCACCACTAATTCCAGGTCAACGACAAAACGGCGAAGACGCTGGAGTAAATTCTCCAGAACCTGCTGAGCCGAGTCCGCCCCACCTTCTTCGCCTGGCGAAAACGGCTCCAGAAGGTCACGTAGTACACTGATACCTTTCTGTTGAGGGCAGAGAATCGCTTCTACCCCCATGTGCTTGCTTTGTCCTTGCATCTCCACGAGAAACTCAACATTCTGGTGAAACGCAGCGTTCGTAGCATTCGCTGAGCCGGTCCACACCCGGCCTATTCCCGAATCGTCAAAAGCAAACAACTTGGCATGCAAGCCGGAAAGCAGGCTTCCGGTGTCCGACCCATCATCCGGTTCGGCACCTTCTTCCTGCTCTATGTCTGCCCCTTCACTCAAAGCGAAAATCTCGTAGTCGCCTATTTGGTCGGGATCAATCGCTTCCAACTCGTCGACGCGTGAAACAAGCGTCTGATCACCGGAGATATTCAGCCGACTGAGGGTGCCTTCCGCGACAAACGGTGCGATCACGAGGCCCCGGTCTGCACTATCCGGGAACGGCCACACATCTTGTTCACCAGGCAAGCCGATCGGCCAGAATTCAATATTTTCAATATGCTCCGGCAATTGGAACTCTACAGCGTCAAGCTCTCTGGCCAGCTCCTCCAACGTATTTTTTGTATTATCCGTTAGCTCCTGTACAGCCATCTCCTGCAGCGAACGGATGAACCGTGAGAGTGGTTCATTTTTCTTTGTCGACTCCTTGCCTACTACCCCATCCAGTACAAGCAGGGTGTCCCAGGAACGATCAAAAGTGAGATTACGGGAGGCACAGAGCAGGCGATACTGCGCTGGTTCGCCATCGGCTACGTAGCGTACGATCCACACTTTCGGGTGAAACACGCCTCCATCCCTGACCGCCCTCACCTCATGAACACTTGATTCCAGGTAACCAAAGAGCAGTCGATAGGTCTTTGGCACAGCGATCTGGCCTGCCTGGCAAAACACATGGATGCGATCTACATGACGGCGCAACGCTTCCAGCAGGGCATTCGGATCATTGGTCGGTTGACCATTGTCTCCTTCCCAGTCAAAGAAGGTAAATGCAAGTGGCGCAACCAATAGCGCCATAAGGTCCAGGGAGTAAGTCGTCGATACTGCGGCATCCAGGTGGAATCCCGGCGGCGGTCGGAGTGATTCAAGCAGCAGAGTACGATCCTTTGGTGCCAGCACTATCCCTGCCCCCTTCCCAGACCACGAAGGATATCCTGCACAATGGTCTGAACCTGCTGCCAGCGGTAGGTGAGTTGCTGTGTACCGGCCGCACCACTCCACATCTCGAGCGCCCTGGGGTTATCAAGGCGGGCCAGTGCTCGTTTCAGTCGACGCTCTCGATGGTGAATGAGGTCTCTCGCGGCACGAGCACCGATGAGGGTATCGATGCCATCTGCACCAAGTGCGATATCTGTCCAGGTATTTATGAAATGGACAGTTGGAATCGGAATACGCGGATTTGCACGATGAATGACTTCCCAGAAATCAGAGCGGGACTCAACCCACCGATCTAATGTTCGGCGTTTGTCTTCGACCTCTCCATACCAATCGTCCAGTGCATTTCGATAATGACCAACAAGGCCCTCTTGTGAGTCAGCACCATCATTACCGCTCGACGCCCGCTTTTCGGCCAGCATCAGGTTATAAAGTAAAGCCGCCCCGAGCATAATCAGCGAGAAGAGTTCTGCATGGTGCAGCTGCGCCTTCACATGGCTTGCGCATTCACCAACTTGTGGATGGTGCCAGGGAAAGCTAACCGCATCCCACCACTCCCCCTGGTCGACCAGAAATGCGATCAGGGTACCTGGAACATTTGTCATTATCTGCTGGTGCAGATACTCAGCCTCCTCTTCTCGCAGTTGAAGAGAGGCTCCTTCAGGAAATCCATCCGGCGCTGCCGGCAGACCCTCGTGCCAGTTGGTCTGTGGCTTGAAAAGCTCGACGATCCCATCTTCGGCAGAGGCATGGACCTGACGTCGACCCAGGTAGAATCCATCAAGCGACCGATGATATTGATCCAGCGAGCCCTGGTATCGGCGAATACCAAAAACACCGAGACCCGCCCAGTACACCGAACTCGGTAGTCTTTGCAAACCGGCTTTGGCATCTTTACCGATTACGCCGTCCGTATCGTCCGACTTGAGTAGCTGGTAGATAAGATCAATTTCATGCCGGCGCGCCAGCCTGGCCACATCACTCGATTTTGTCCTGCCGGCCTCAAGAGCCTGATATATCCATGGAATGAACAACAGGTACTTGGCCCGTGTCTGGATCGTGCTGATTCCTGGAAACAAGGAATCTGCAAGCGCGTCTCTGACTGTTCCAATGCCAAGCTCATCCCGCGTGTCTTGTTCACGGAACAGATCAACGACATCGAGAGCTTTACGACGGTCGCTTTCTGAATGATCGAGCCAGGCAAAGGTGGATGCCATCTATTCCTTCTCCAAATTACCGCTTAGTTCATGGATGTCCATAATTAGGGTCATCTCCGGTTACGAGGCTTCAACCGCAAGGACATTCAATACAAACCTGACCCCGCTCCTTCTCGCCGCTATAGCAGCCACCACATATTGAGAAACCAGGATTGCGGGATACCAGACAGTCTGTAATGTCGTTTCCCCGATGAAAACTGATCCCAGACCAAACAGTACAAACATGGCAAACGATAACCACGTTATATCTCTGGTCAGAAGAAAGTCCTTATGTGCACCCATGACACTGGGTTCACTTTCATGTGCCCGGTAGATTCGATACCACAAACGATTTTGTTCCGACGGATCACTTGGAAAGTCACCGACTTTATCTTGCAACCTGTGCGGATCAATGCGTGGATCCTTGCTCAGATATCGCGAAAAAGCACGATGGCCGGGCAAAGGATTCGGCCATTGCCAAAACACAAGAACGGCCTTCAACCGCGGGCTTATCAGGTTACTGACAACCGTCGTCACAACCACCCCGAGGCCAACCGCACTCAAACTCTCCCAGTTTGACTGGACCCACTGAATGGCACCGGGCACTCCATCCAGGCCTATGTAGGTCACGACTGCGAATGCCGCCAAGTTGACGACAAGAAAACCGAACAACCAGATCTGGTTTTCTGATTTCAAATATCTGTCGCTACGAGCCACAGTACCGACTGCCCTAATCCGGTTCGACTTCATGGCCAATCACGGCCCCCATAACCGCACCAAATACGGCGGCCGCCACTCGCAGGTGTGGCGGAACGAGAAGTGTCGCAAGCGCGCCGACGGCTCCTCCGGTCAACGCATTGCTCATCTTCTTGCTTTTCGACAGTGGCGCACTTGTGTAACCGTTCTTTGCGCGGGCGGACCTTGTCGAGGAGCTCAGAAGTTCCGCACTTCGCGCCCCGGATTTTGGTGAAGTTTTTGGGCGAAGTGAATGAAGTCAAAGAGTTGCGGTGACGGACCGGTCGGCCCCGGTAAAGCTATGTTGTGTC
>JALUYN010000151.1 GCA_027012915.1 Cellvibrionaceae bacterium | reverse complement strand
TGGAAGAGTAACCGGTACCAAAGTCGTCGAGTGAGAAACTGATGCCCATATCCAGCAGATATTTCATGGTCTCAATGGTGTGATCGATGTTTTCAATAGCCACGCCTTCAGTAACTTCAAAATCCAGTTCTTTCCCGGATATAGCTATTTCACTGAGGATGCGCTCAACACTCGCGGTAAAATTACTGTCGAGCAATTGCCGGGGGCTGATATTGACACTCATGCGCATGCCGTCCTGCCAAAGCCCTTGTTGCTTAAGCGCGTATACCGTGCGGCAACCTTCTTCGATAATCCAGTAGCCCACGTCGAACATTAGACCGGAGGACTCCAGCTGAGGGATAAATTGACCTGGAGGGATCATACCCCGCTCGGGGTGCATCCAACGAATCAGTGCTTCTGCTCCCTTGACCTCCCTTGTCAGGGCGCAATACTTGGGCTGGTAGTACAGAGCAAACTCGGACAGTTCGTAGGCTTTGTGAAGCTCGCCTTCCAGGATCAATTGCTGGCTGACTTTTTCCGACATCTCCACATTGAAAAACTCGATGGCATTGCGCCCGCGACTCTTAACCTGATACATGGCGGTATCGGCAAAGCGCAGCAGCTCGTGGGCCGATGTATCTTCTTTGGCATAGATTTTCACGCCAATACTGCATGAAATGTGCAAGCTGATATCGTCGTGAGGATAGGGCTCGCAGATGCCCTGCCGCAACTTCTCCGCCACCTCCCCGGCCTTGAGGCAGGCCCGATCGTAATCGTCGTCCAGAACAGTCAACACAACCACAAATTCATCGCCGCCCAGACGGGATACCACGTCCTCTTCACGTACACCGGACTTCAACCGCTCTGCTACCTTGCGCAACAGCTCGTCACCTACAGGATGTCCCAGCGAGTCATTGATGTTTTTGAAGTGGTCCAGATCAATAAAGAGCACCGCCCCGTAGTAGTGATGGCGGCGCGCTCGCATGATTTCGTTTTCAAGGCGCTCCACCAGATGAGGTCGATTGGGTAATCCGGTCAAGGTGTCGTGGTAGGCCATATAGGCCATCTTTTCCTCCACCTCGCGACGCTCGGATATGTCGTTCATCACAGAGAGAATATACACATTGTCGTTGAGATGAATCGGGGTGGAGTGAACCTGTAAGAAAATGGATTCCCCGGTATAGGAGTTGAAATAACCTTCATACTGGATAGTTTCCGGTGATTCCTGACTGCTGTTGCAGATCAATTGCTCTTTCAGTTTGGCTTGATTGCCAAAGAAGAAATCAAAGTCAAAAACGTTTTTGCCGACCACTTCTTTTTCGTTGGAGCCACAAAAGCGCGCGTAATTGGCATTGGCAAAGACCACGTATCCCGCCACATCACGCACCACAACCATGGCTGGCATTTCGCTGACCATCTTGCGAATCATTTCTTCGCTTTGACGCAAACTGCGCTCGGCTTCCATACGCTTATCGAAGGTTCTCTCTACCGAATCCATCAACTGGTTTACGGAGGTAGACAGCATCGTAAGCTCATCCTTATTTTCAGGATGCAGTACCGTCAGACGGTTTTCCCCAGGATGATCGGGCTGAATCTCCTGAATCTCCCTCGTCATCAATAACAAGGGCCTTGCCAACAGCTGGTAAAAAGCAAAGAACAGCAGAAACACCAACACAAAATTGCGAATAATTCCGGACACTAGAACCAATACTGATCGATCATAGAATCCCGCCAGCGCCACATCGACATCGATATTGAAGATGATCCTACCCACGGCGCCTCGACTGTAATCAGGAATCGTCAGATCGGCGGTATAGGTTTTTATTTCGGTTTGCAAAAGGCGCGTCAGCCAACTGGTGGGAGACTCCTGCCGCGGCTTGCTGCCAGAGGCCAGGGTATTACCCAATTCATCCTTGATCGCCACTTCATACACAAAATCATAGGCCAATAAGCTGTTGACCACTTCCAGCGACAGATCATCGTCCAGCGTGTGAACCGCTCTCGAAGCCGGGGGTTCGATAACTTCGGCCACCCGCACCAACAGATCGTCCAGGTAATCCTGCTGTGCCAGAAAATCCAGATAGAGCTGCACCATACTCATGGACAACCCTAACAAAAAGGCAAGAATAACCCCGACTTTCGCCAGTCTGAAAGAAATTCCTTTTAACAATGTGCTCACAAATTGTCGTCTCTAATTTCCTGAAGAATCGTCTCTTATGACTTAATGGTTCAGTGTCACAAATGATAACTTGTCGACCACGAAAGACTTCTCGCTCACAAGCATAGCAGTAAGCGGCAGATATCGTTTAAAAGTTGCACTCCAACTCCCGCTTGTATCTTTCGGCCATATCACCATCAAAACAACAAAAAACCACACGTAATTGCGAGCTTTGTTTCTCGTCGAACAGCTGCAGCGCCTTCACGGCAACTTTCACCGCCTTGTCTGCAGGATAGCCATAGACACCACAGCTAATGGCTGGAAAGGCAATAGAGCTGAAGCCATCGCGTAAAGCCAGTGCAACACAATTGCGATAACAACTGGCCAGCAACTCTGGCTCATCAGACATCCCCCCCTGCCATACCGGACCCACGGTATGAAATACCCGAGTAGCGGGTAAATCGAATGCCGGTGTGCTGCGCACCTCACCGGTGGGGCAACCGTCAAACTGTTGGCATGCTCGCATTAGCTCGGGGCCGGCTGCTCGATGTATCGCACCATCGACGCCTCCACCGCCGGCAAGCCGATTATTGGCGGCATTGACCACCACATCCACAGCCAACTGAGTGATATCACCTTGCATTACCTCTATCTGCATAGTGTCAACCTCCTACACCAGACACCTGGAACGAGCTTTGCCTGACAAATAGGTCAGGAGCGTTTAATAGTCGTCGATTCATTAATCATATACCAACTTACGCTATAGACCTCCTGTATATTATTAAGAATACAATCTAACCCTCTAAATTTTTTAGAAAAATTGGAATTCGATCAAAATATAGACTACACCTTTAAAAACGCCGGCCGATAAGCTCTGTAGAGCAGCAAATGGACTTGAGAATTCAGGCGTTAAATTCTCCCCGTGAGAAAGCGAGGTAATCATGGGTATCTGCGCAGAAGAAATGCGACGCTATGTCATCGCCCCCTGCCTGGAACATCTCGACGATTGGTCCCTGGCCGCCGAAAACCTGCTCTTGGGAACTGCGGCTGTTGAATCAGGGCTCGGAGATCACCTGCTGAACGCCAACCATCCAGGGCTCGGCATCTACCGCATCACACCGGAGAAGCACACTCAAATATGGGATCAGTATCTGGCATTTTGCCCGGATCTCGCCTCAA
>JALUYN010000150.1 GCA_027012915.1 Cellvibrionaceae bacterium | reverse complement strand
CTCGGGAATCAGCCTGCTCTAGTAAAGTCAGACTGTCTGCATTGATTGCAGCTGGGCCTACAACAACCTGAAATTCTAGATCATCGCCATTCAACAGGGATGCCAACCTCGCTACCAAGTCCGTGAGCAAGCTTAAATCACCGCCACCGCCCAGTGAAAACAGCAATTTAATGGTTCCGTCGTTACATGACGCCGAATCGGAAGCCCTCGCATACGCCGAATCCAGCAACGCATAGTCAGGCCCCAGTGCGCGTTCACATTGCTGGGGAATCAAGTTTCTATAGCGCTGCAAGTGCGATCCGTCACAGCTCCACTTCTGATCAATCAGTAGATCACAATCGTGTATTCGATTTGCCAGGTCATCGATCACGATGATCCGCTGTGCCAATTTGCGCGCTTCCCTCTCCCATTCTTGAGATAGGCGATAGTCATCGACTACCACTATCGCTCCCCGGAGGTACGGCATACAGTGAGTAGCATCATCGGTCTCATTCTGGAAAGAGTCCTCGCTGTAGAGCTCAATCACATCAAATCCGGCCAATAAACGATCAAAGTTTTGATAGTTCTGGTCCACAATAAATGTGATCTGGGCCCCGCGGGCTTGCAGCTCTCGAGCCAGATGGCTACACCGAGCCAGATGCCCCATTCCCAGGCTGCTACTGGCGCGAACCCTAAAGCACACGTTCAGATTAGATGACATGGTTCACCTTCCCTGTCCCAGATCACCGTAGTCGGCTCGAAGCTTTTGCTTGTCCGGCTTGCCGCTCGGAGTCAGGGGGATCTCATCGAGAAATACGTAGTGTTTGGGGTGCTGATATCCGGCCAGATGTTTATTGACGTGCAGCTTCAGGTCTATTTCCGTCACGGCGTCATCGAGCAACACACACACGGCAAGCACCACCTCTCCCAGATAGTCATCCCGGGTGGCAATCACGCAACAATCCGCAAGGCCATCGTGTGTCAGCAGTGCCGACTCAATATCTCCTGGCACAATATTGACACCACCGCTGATAATAATGTCCTTTTTCCTACTCACGAAATACAGGTAGCCTTGTGCATCCAGGTAACCCAGATCACCGGTTAGAAAGTAACCGTCGTGGAACGACGCTTCGGTCAACTCAGTTCTTTGATCGTAACCACTGAAAACCAATGGCGAGCGGCAGGCAATTTCACCCACTTCGCCAACCTCTAGCGACGCCTTGTCGTCTCCCAGAATTCTGATGGAAATACTGGGCAGTGGTTTACCCACCGATTCTGATTTTTCTTGAGGGCAGCTCGGAAAAAGATTGGTCGCGGTTGCCACTTCTGTGGCGCCGTACATCTCGTGAAATTCACAGCCCAGACGCTGCATCAATTGTAACTTCAAGCCATAATCCATGGCCGCAGAGGAAGTCACCAGGCAGCGCAATGATTGCAGACCTTCGGTCTCATCAAAGAGTGACTGACGCAATGCTTGAAGGTGCGACGATACGGCAATGGTGAAGCTCACTCCCTGGTCGCGAACGCCGTCCAGCCAAGCGTCAACGGTAAAGTGTTCTAAAAGCACCAGGGTCGCGCCATACAAGAGCGGCACGAAGCAAAGCCGCTGTCCCAACGAATGGTAGAACGGCGATGCACACAGAATGACATCTTCTGAAGTTACATCATAGGACTGCGCCGCCTGTGCTGCCCGATCTATCTTGACCTGCTGCGACAGCACTATGGGCTTGGGATTACCGGTGGAGCCGGAGGACAGCGTGATAATAAAATCGTGCGCGGTTGATACTTCACCAAGAGCTGCTAAATCATCCAGACAGTCAACATTGAGCATGTCATCAAGACTTGGCATAACAATGGAGTGAACAGCGGACGCAATCCTCTGCACGATGCGGGCACCTGATGCACTGGTAACTACCGCGTCGGCGCAAACCACTTCCAACTGCTTTGCGAGCTGGGCTGGGCGCAATGCCACGTTGATTGGAATAAGCGTAACCTCCAATCTCGCCGCGGCGAGTGCCGCTACAACCAACTCAATGGAATTCTTGTAATGCAGGGCGATGCGCCGCTTTTCAAGCCCCTGCTGGCGAAATACGCCAACCATGGCCGCTACACACTCGCGCAACTGGGCATAGCTGAGTTTCGCATCGGAGCAGACTATTGCTGTTTTATCGGGGGTCAGCTCAGTCCAGGCGAGAACCTGGTCGCACAATCCAGAACTGTTAGGCAAACTACCCTTCGTGTTGTTCAAGATAACTGACCAACTTTCCGGTAAAACGAAGTTCTTTTTCAATAAAATCCTCTGGCTCCAGGCGGATGCCGTAGGCTTCTTGAATCTCTAACATAAACGCCATTACTTCGAAGGAATCAATAACGCCTGACTTTACGAAATCGAACTCCTCATAGTTCGACTCCGAGACATCCGCGCCACGTTCTATCAGGTAATCCAATACGAAATCTTTAATGCTCACTGGGCAGTCTCTCTATTCCAACATATCCCAAAACAGGGGCTCACCACGGGAAGCAGCTCGTTTCAGTTTTCTGCCAACGATATCCTGAAGGTGCTTGGGTTCCATCCCGACACCGGGGCGCAGATTCCTCACATTGTCCGCACTAATCTCCTCTCCTGCCTGCAAATCTGCAACCACATAGAGGGAGCGGCGCGCTGGATTAGTCTGTTCGGGATACTTTACCTGTCCCAGCGCAGCTTCCGCTTCTCTTACACCCTGCACCATGTCGGCGAATTCTGATTTATCTAAGGAAAAGAAGCTGTCGGCGGTCCTGTCGCTCTTGGACAGAATAAAGTGCTTCTCGATCATATTGACCCCCAAAGCCACCGACGCTAAAGGAACAGATATTCCCAGAGAGTGATCTGACAAGCCAACCGGGCCACCATAAAGGGCCTTTAGATGAGGAATGGTCCTCAGGTTCATATCCTCCAGCGGAGCGGGATAAGCGCTGGTGCATTTCAGCAGACAGAGCTGTCTATTGCCAGTGCTCTTAATGGTATTCAAAGCCTCCTGAATTTCCCCTAAAGTGCCACCGCCTGTTGACACTATCACGGGTTTCCCTGTAGCACTGGCCTTACGGATTAAGTCGATATCTATCAGTTCCGGAGAAGCGATCTTATGTGCAGGAAAATTCAGTGACTCAAGCAGTTCCACCGCCGTGGCATCAAAGGGTGCAGAGAACACCGTGATACCAATCTCACGCCCTACTTTCTGCAGGGGCTCGTGCCATTCCCAGGGCATATAGGCTGTTTTGTAGAGATCGTGCAAGTACTGCCCCTGCCACGGCCCGGAACTGATATAGAACTCGTCGCGCGAGCAATCCAGCGTCAAGGTGTCGGCAGTAT
>JALUYN010000149.1 GCA_027012915.1 Cellvibrionaceae bacterium | reverse complement strand
GGCGTGCTCGACTACGCCAGCCGTAGTCACCCCGATTTGAATTTGCATTTGTCTGTACAGGGTTCTGGCACCAACAGCGAAAGTCTGTCGCTCTATAAAGACAGTTTCAATATCAAGCGCGCGGTCTTGCCGCGGGTGCTTTCTCTGAAGCAGGTTGCCCAGGTAGCGTCCAGGTCACCGGTCGATCTGGAAGTGTTTGCCTTTGGTTCTCTGTGCATTATGGCCGAGGGGCGCTGTTATCTTTCGTCCTACCTCACCGACCAGTCGCCCAACACCTGTGGTGCCTGTTCTCCGGCCCAGTTTGTGCGCTGGCAGGAAACCGATGCGGGCCTGGAGTCCAGACTCAACGAGGTATTGATTGATCGCTACCAGGATGACGAAAAAGCTGGCTACCCGACCTTGTGTAAAGGGCGTTTCAGTGTGGAGGGCAAGGTCTTTAACGTGATGGAGGAGCCCACCAGCCTCAATACCATCGAGCTGCTTCCGCAGCTCAGCGACATTGGTATCAAAGCGGTAAAAATCGAGGGGCGCCAGCGCAGTCCCGTGTATGTGGAACAGGTGGTGTCCGTGTGGCGTCAGGCCATCGATAGCTATCAACAAGACCCGAGTGGCTATGCGGTTAAGCCAAAGTGGGACAGGGCGCTTGGCAAAGTATCCGAAGGTTCTCAAACAACGTTGGGGGCGTACTCTCGATCATGGCAATGAAACTCTCTCTGGGACCGATTCTGTTTTTCTGGCCCAAACAACAGGTATTGGATTTTTACGAGCAAATGTTAAAGACGCCGCTGGATATTATTTACCTGGGTGAGACGGTGTGCTCGAAGCGCCGGGAACTGAGCACAGGAGAATGGCTCGAGCTGGCAAATTATCTGGCTGAGTCGGGCAAAGAAGTGGTTATCTCGACACTGGCGTTGCTGATGTCGGAGTCCGAGTTGAGTAGCCTGCGGCGGATCTGTCAAAACACCTCGTTGCGTATTGAGGCTAACGACATGGCTGCGGTGAATATTCTCTCCAATCTCCAGCTGCCGTTTGTGTGTGGCCCATCGACCAATATCTACAATGGCAATACCCTGGCGTTCCTGCACAAGCGCGGAGCGGTGCGCTGGGTGATGCCCGTAGAGCTTTCAGAGGATTGCCTGGCGAGTATTGTCCGGCAACGGCAGGAATCTGGAATGGCGGACGCTATGGAGACCGAGATCTTCAGCTACGGCCATCTGCCGCTGGCCTATTCGGCCCGCTGTTTTACAGCGCGATACCGAAATTTACCCAAAGACAATTGCCAGTTTAAGTGCCTGGAATACCCGGAAGGTGTCGAGGTTGCCAGTCAGGAAGAACAGAGGCTGTTCAATCTCAACGGCATACAAACCCAGTCCGCCGAGGTCTATAACTTGCTTGGCCAGGTGCCGAGAATGCAACAACTGGGTGTCGACGTTTGCCGGATCAGTCCGCGCCACAAGGGGACCGAGCAGGTGATTGAGCGCTTCAGTCGTGCGATCAACGGAGAACTTAGTGAAATTCCCACACAGGACGCCAGTTGTAATGGCTACTGGTTTGCGAAACCGGGAATGATGCAGGTTTCATAGGAGAGGCGTCACTTTGGACGGGCATACGCCCAAAGTGACTTTCCGGGCCGTGCCGATCTACTGGAAATCGTCGATTGGTAGATCGACGATGTGTTGCAGCAGCGGACTCTTGGCGGCGCGCTCAAGTCACGGGGCGGTAGTTGGGGTGGGTGAAGATATACAGCTCGCCCTGGTTAAGTGCCTCGACCACACGCTTGCCCACTATCTCCACTTCAATACCACCTTCTACCGCCTTTTTGGCAGCCGCAGCCGCAGCGGAGTTTACGGCGGCTTCGGAGCTGGTGGCTTTGTCGTTGTTTTTATAGCAATCCTGACGGTTGCGGTAGGATTCGTGAATGCGTGTCTGCACAAACGCCGGGCACAGCACAGAAACGTGAATGTTCTGGGGTTTCAGTTCCGGGTACCAGCCTTCCGACAGGGCCACTACCGCATTCTTGGTGGCGCAGTAGGAGCTGCCGTAAGGGGCACCGCCCATACCCGCCATGGAGGCGACGTTGATGACCCAGCCGCCTTCACCGTGTTGCTTAATCAGTGGGACCAGAATTTTGGCGCCGTAGACCACGCCCATCAGGTTGACGTCGACGGTCCACTGCCAGCCGGCGCTGTCGATTGTGTCGATAGGACCGACGTCGCCGCCGACGCCGGCGTTATTGACCAGCATATGAATCTTGCCGAACTTTTCGATGGCCTGGTCTGCAACGGTTTGCCATTGTTGCTCTTGGGCTACATCCAGAGTAACGGCCAATACCGGTACGCCTGCGTCACGCAGTTGTTGTTCCGCTTTGTCGAGGTTTTCCTGGCTGATATCGGCCAGCACAATGTTCATTCCCTGGGCACCCAGTGCCTGGGCTACAGACAGGCCGATCCCCTCGGCTCCACCGCTGATTACCGCAGTTTTATTCTCGTATTGACTCATGGCTGAGTTCTCTCTCTGTGTAGTTTATGTGTGCTGATGATTCAGCGTTTGTAGTACGTGGGGCACCAGCTCCTGGAAGCTGACGCCCTGGGTCAGCTGATTGGACAGGTTCAATGAAATAAGTCCGTGAATGGACGCCCACAGGCTATGAGCCAATACCACCGGGTCCCCATGCAGTTGGCCTGCTGCTATAACCCTTTGAGTGGCGTCCAGTAGTGATTTACTCGTGCGCTTCTGGGCTCTGTCGGTTTCTTCAGAGTGGGTGCCATTCTTCAGCGGCACCATATACAGCAATCGATAGGCGTCTGGGTTGTCCTGCGCGTAGTCGATATAAGCTTTGCCCATGGACTCCAAGTGATCCAAGGGAGTATCGCCGCGGGGCGCGGCTTCCAGAGCATCGGCCAGCTGGTGAAACAGACGTGCCCGCAACTGGGCAAAAACCTCTTCTTTATTTTCGAAATAGCGGTAGGCCATCATCGGGCTGCAGCCAATGGACTTGGCAATCGCGCGCATGGTCACAGCATCGTAGTCCGCGCTGCGATAGAGCTCATAGGCGGTATCGCAAAAGCATTTCCGCATATGCTCGATTTGTTCGTCTGAGAGTGCTTTTCTGGCCATTCAATAAATATTACGCTGTAAAATTTACGCTGTAAATAATTCGATTGCGCCATTGATGAGAGCTGAGAGAGAGAGGGAGAAAGAGAGTGGGAAGGAGAGAGGGGAAAGGTAAATAAGGTTCCCCCCGCTCGCGTTCAATCAGCCGCGTGCTTATGGGGGCAACAGCGAGCAATTTGTACCGGGCTCAAAACTAACAATAAGCTCGCATAGTAGAATCAATCC
>JALUYN010000148.1 GCA_027012915.1 Cellvibrionaceae bacterium | reverse complement strand
CCATCATGGCCAGCTTTGACCAGAAAGCGGAACACGGACAGTCGGTGACTATTCCCTAGCTCAGCTAAGCTGGCTGCAACCTTTTCGTGATCCATAGCGGGGTACTAGGGATTTTCCCGCGTAAACGGACAAAAACCGCTGGAGCCCGTGTCATTCCTGGCCTCCCAGAGGGGGTTACTTCTCATTTCCTTACCGTTTTGGAGTATTTTGGCTAAAATCACTGCCTTTGGGCATTGATCATGGCCACCGAAAAACGTATCAAAATCCTAACCGAGACGGAGATTTCTGAGCTGTTCGGTCCCCCCACTCTGAATTCGAATGATCAACGTTTCTTCTTCGCACTCAATGACGCTGAATTAGCAGAGTGTAAAAGGATCCGCGAGCGCGATCACAGGTGCATGTTTGTTGTGCTGCTGGGGTACTTCAAAGTAAAGCCCATCGTGTTGAGCCCCGGCTACCATCAAATTAAGCAGGACCTCAAGTATGTGTGTTCCGAAGTCATTCCTGGTCCTGGCCTCCGGCCCTTCAACCTTACTCAGAAGACCCGAGTTCGGATTTACCAACGCATTTTCAAACTGACCGGCCATCAGCGCTGGCTGAATAAAAGTCACCGTTCAGCGTTGATAACGGATCTAAATGAGCATGCACGGGCATGGAGTCAACCAAGATCCCTATTCGACAGGGCTATAGAATACTTGTCAGCACAAAATATCGCCATACCGGGGTATACGGTTCTGCAGGACTTGATCAGTGACGTTGTGGGCGTCACAAGCGATCAGTTTGCCCGTACACTTGAGAAACTCTTATCTGCGGACTTGGCAAAGATGTTATCTGAACTTGTCAATGGTAATAACTCCTTAACCCTGCGGCAGTTGCGTCAATCGGCCAAAAACTTCACGGGAACAGAGCTGGAGAAGGAGCTTGCTGTGCATCGCCACATCCAGCCTTGGATGCAGGAAGTGGATGAGGTATTGAGCACGTTATCTCTATCCTTGAAAAATCAGCAACACTTTTCTGAGCGGGTGGATTACTACGGTGCCAAGCTTAAACGCCAGTCTATTGGTAATCAGCGTCTCTATCTGTTGTGTTATTTGCAATCCCGCTGGTTGCAGGCACTGGAGCGCATAGCCGATGGTTTTGTTCATCATGTTCGGCAGATAAAACAAAAAGCCAAGGCTCATGCGCAGGAAGCGGTTTATCAAGACTGGCAAAAAGCCGCTAAAAATGTCAGCAAGGCGGCAGAAGTGCTGCACCTGTTCATTGATGACAGCATCGATCAACAGCAGCCTTTTGGGACGGTAAAGCAGAAAGCGCTGAGGCTTCTTGCGGAGAAAGAGCTTGAATCCGTTTGTCTGTTTCTGAATGAGCAAAAGCGTTCCGTTGAGGAAGCTACGTGGCAGTATTATGACCAGAGAGATAGCTTAAGGGAAGGGTTGCTCCGCCAGCTGTTTCTTTGCCTGCACTTTGAAGGCAGTGCGGGCACTCAACGCCTAGCAGGAGTGCTGGATCATGCTCAACTTGATCTCTCAGCCCGAAGAATGATCTCAAAGGCAAATATAGACAGCCGACTGCCAGCCAAGAAACTATTACCGCTCTTGCAGGACGAGGACGATAACATTAACCCAGGCCGCTACGAGTGGTACCTGTACTTACAGATCCCCGACCGGTTGAATGGCCAACTGACTTTGCCGAATGTCGTTAAATACCGGGCATTGGAGGCTGATCTGGTAAGTCGAGCGCGCTGGCGAAGGGATAAGACAAAGTTGCTAGAGCAAACCCAGCTGCCAAAGTTGTCCGCCGAACCGAATAAGCTGATTGAGCAAATGAACAGGGATCTGGAGATCCGTTTGCATGAAGTCAGTGAATATCTGGAACAGGACGATAACCGAAACATTATCCTACGTAATCCCAAGGGTAAGCGTCTGTGGCGATTACCGACGGCAAGTAAAAAGTACCTGGTCAACAATCCCTTCTTCCAGCAAATACCTACCACTGGGGTTGCCGATGTGCTGCGCATGGTCCACCGCGACACCGGGTTCATTGACTGCTTTGAGCATGTGCTGGGCGCCCAGTCTAAGAGCCGAGTTCACGAATATGACCTGCTGGCGATTCTGGTGGGAAATGCGACCAACCAAGGCATCTACGGCATGGCTCAAATCTCCGACCGCACCTATGATCAACTCAGCACCATCCAGGCGAACTACTTACGACTGGAGACCCTGAGTGCCGCCAACGACAACATCAACAACGCGACGGCCAAGCTGCCCATCTTCAAGCATTACAACATCCAAGAGGATGTGATCCATGCCAGTGCCGATGGTCAAAAGTTCGAGGCCCGGCGCGAGACCTTCAAAACGCGCTACTCATCGAAGTACTTTGGCACTCAGAAAGGTGTATCGGCCATGAGCCTAATCGCCAACCATGCCGCCATTAACGCCCGGGTGATCGGCGCGAATGAGCACGAATCCCACTACATCTTTGACTTACTGATGAACAACAGTTCGGAGATCATTCCGGATGTCCTCTCCACGGATACCCACGGGGTTAATCATGTCAACTTTGCGCTACTGGACCTGTTCGGGTACAACTTTGCGCCGCGTTACGCACAGGTTGGTCGCGTTATCAATGATATGTTCGATGTTAAAGAAGGCAATGATCAGAGAATCGAATTACGCCTGAAAAAAGCCATCAACACCAAACGCATCAGGCAGCACTGGGATACCATCCAGCGGATCGCGGTGTCGCTCAAAGAGCGCAAAACGACACAGGCCACATTGGTTAGAAAACTCTCCGGCTACAAGAGCAACCATCCCTTGCTGGAGGCCCTAACCGAGTACAACCGACTGGTGAAAGCGAATTACCTGCTGAACTACATTGATGATGCCAGCCTGCGTAACTACGTTCAGCGAGCCCTTAATCGGGGGGAGGCCTACCACCAGCTGCGTCGAGCAATCAGCAACGTCAATGGGGATCAGTTCCGGGGCAGCTCTGATGAAGAAATCCAACTATGGAACGAATGTGCGCGCCTGGTCACCAACGCCATTATTTACTTCAACTCCAGCATACTCAGCCAACTGCTGACGAGCTTCGAACATCAGAACGACGACAAACGAATACAGATCGTCAAACAGGCTTCCCCGGTGGCTTGGTATAACATCAACCTTAAGGGTACCTATAACTTCGAATTGAGTGAAAAGTTACCGGATCTTGAGGAGCTGATGCTCTCAATTGATGGATATAGGCCAGTTCAGGGAAAGTAATACCCTCCGAGAGGCCAGAAATGACGCGGGCTCCAGAGGTTTTTGTCCGTTTACGAGGGAAAATCCCTAGTACCCCAATAAGGGA